>JAGRLQ010000315.1 GCA_020441735.1 Nitratireductor sp. | reverse complement strand
AGCCCGGCCCGAAGGTCCGCAGAAAAAACATTCCGGAAAGGTGCCGCAGCGACGCGCCAACCGCACCGCCGAGCGCGACAAACAGAAGATGGGTCATGCGACCAGTGAATAGCCGAGAGAGCTGCGCTTGCCAATCACCCGTCGGACAATCGGGCAACCTTTGCTACTGCACCATATCGACTTCAAGAACGAAATTGGAAACGAACTCCTTCAACTGGTCCCAGTTGGTCAGTTCATGGTCCTTCGACGTGTCGACCGGACCGCCCTCCATTTCGGAGATGCGGCGCATCATCCAGCGCTTGAAGAAATCATATTCAACATATTTCAACGCGCCGGCTGCATTGTGAACCCGGTTGGCGCGCCAGCCTGTCTGCTCGAAAAGGCCTTCGGGAAATGATTCCGCTTCTTCCCGTTCCACCCTGATTTTACTGGCAATTCCCAGCGAAACGGTAATCAGCGCAGCAGGTATGCCGGCAAGCTGGGATTTCCAGTTCTGAATGAAACTGACGAAAGCCGACGGATACTGGCCGACATGGATGGGCGCTGCCAGAATGGCGGCATCCATCTCGCCCACGCCGGTCGGCCCCGGCTGGCTCACATCGACAAGGATGGCCTGATGCCCCATATCCTCAAGCTGGCTGGCAACCGTGCCGGCAATCTTGCGGGTATGCCCCTCAACGGTGCCGTAAAAGACCGCGATTTTCATCTGACGTCCTTCTAGCAGGTTTGCACTTCGCACAGCTTGGCCGTGAACTCGCCCTCTTCGCCGATGCGGCTGGCATCGAACTGCCGCCCGTCGACGCATTGCAGGCGCGCCTCATAGGTCGTCTTTCCGCCCAGTTCCCCCTCCTTGATGTGAAGGTAATAGGCGACCTCGCATTCGTGGTTTTTTTCCATCTCGAAATTGAGGGTTTCAATCCAAGCCGGGTTTTCCGACTGGGCTGCCGCGGCAAGCGGCATGGCGCAGAACAGAAGACCGGTAATCAGGCGTTTTACTTGGTTCATGGCATCATCTCCTCGTATCAGCTTTGCGCAACTTTCATGATGGTTCCTTGACCAGGGTCAATGTCCGGCGGTTTGGTCTGCCGGCGTTCAATCCTTGCCATTGCGTTCACGTCTCAGCTTCGCCCAGTATTCCAGCCGTTTTTTGATCTCGCGCTCGAAACCGCGTTCCGGCGGCTTGTAATAGGTCTGCCGGCCCATCTTCTCGGGGAAATAGTCCTGACCGGAAAAGGCATCCGGCTCGTCATGGTCGTAACGGTAGCCTTCGCCATAGCCCTCGCCCTTCATCAGCTTGGTGGGCGCATTGAGAATGTGCTTTGGCGGCAATAGCGAGCCGTGTTCCTTGGCGGCTGCCATCGCCTGCTTGAAGGCGGTGTAGACGGCATTCGACTTCGGGGCGGTGGCAAGATAGACGCAGGCCTGCGCCAGTGCCAGTTCGCCCTCGGGGGAGCCCAAAAAATCGTAAGTGTCCTTGGCGGCATTGCAGACCACCAGCGCCTGGGGATCGGCATTGCCGATGTCTTCAGATGCCATGCGCACCAGGCGGCGGCCGATGAAGCGCGGATCCTCGCCGGCATCGAGCATGCGGCAAAGGTAATAAAGCGCCGCGTCGGGATCGGAACCGCGTACCGCCTTGTGCAGCGCGGAAATCAGATTGTAGTGGCCATCGGCACCCTTGTCGTAGATCGGCGAGCGGCGTTGAAGGATTTCCTGAAGCGCGGCGGCACCAAGCGTCTCGTCCGGGTTTGCAACGCGCCAGACTTCTTCCGCCAGCGACAGCACCGCCCTACCGTCACCATCAGCCATGCGAATGAGTGAGGCGCGGGCTTCCTCATCCAGCGGCAGTTTCCTGTCCTCGAGGTCTTCGGCGCGGGCAAGCAGCTTTTCAAGGCTTTCGGCATCGAGCGACTTGAAGGTCAACACGCTGGCACGGGACAGAAGCGCGGCGTTGAGTTCAAAACTCGGGTTTTCCGTCGTGGCACCCACGAGGACGATGGTGCCGTCTTCCATCACCGGCAGGAAGGAATCCTGCTGGGCCTTGTTGAAGCGGTGGATTTCATCGACGAACAACAGGGTGGTTCTGCCATTGGTGCGGCGCAGCCGTGCCGCCTCGAAGGCTTTCTTGAGGTCGGCAACGCCGGAAAAGATCGCCGAAAGCTGTTCGAAGGCGTAGCCACTTTCACCGGCGAGCAGTCTTGCTGCCGTCGTCTTGCCGGTACCGGGCGGACCCCAGAAGATCAGGCTGCCAAGGGTTTTCGATCGCAGCATGCGGGTCAATGACCCGTCCGGCCCGGTCAGGTGCTCCTGGCCGGCAATATCGCCAAGGCTTTGCGGTCGCATGCGGTCTGCCAGTGGACGGTAGCCTTCCGGCTGCGCGCCCTCCACCTCACCGTCAGCTTTGAACAGATCGGCCATGCCAAAAGTCAGAGGCGGTACTGACGGAAGAAACGGCCATTGCGCTCGAAGGCAAGCTGACGGCCTGCACGCTCCAGCACGACCTGCCAACCACCGCGCGACTGTCGGGCGGTAATGCGCTCGACCTCGCGTACGGTGTCGACCTCGACGCCGTTGATGGCAACGACGATATCGCCCTTGCGCACACCATTGGCGGCCGCTCGCGTGCCACGCTGCACGCTGAGGACAACCACACCGGTATCGCGTGAGGAAATGCCGGCCTCCTGGGCCACGGCAGGCGACAGATTGGCGATGGTGGCACCCCCCAGCACGGTTTCAGGATCAAGCAGGGTTTCCCGGCGCGGCACGGTTTCCGGTGCCTCCTGCAAGCGCAGGTTCACCACCTTGCGGTCATTGCCGGAAACCACAACCAGTTCGGCTTCGCCGCCGATGCCGATCGTATCGAGACGATAGGCAAGCGCATCGTTGTTCTGCAGGATTTTCTTGTTGATGCCGATGATGACGTCGCCGGGCTTCAGGCCAGCCTTGTCTGCCGGCCCGCCGGGATAGACCGAGGCGACCAGCACACCACCGGGCCGTTTCATGCCGAGCGACTCGGCAATTTCCGCCGTCACCTCCTGGGTATCGACGCCAAGCCAGGGGCGGGTAACGCTGTCGGCGCCCGACTCGACGGAACGCATCACCACCCGCGCCATGTTGGACGGGATGGCAAAGCCGATACCGTGGGAGCCACCAGAGCGCGAATAGATCGCCGTGTTGATGCCGATCAGTTCGCCTCGCATGTTGATCAGCGCGCCGCCGGAATTGCCCGGATTGAT
>JAGRLQ010000314.1 GCA_020441735.1 Nitratireductor sp. | reverse complement strand
ACCTTCGAAGGTCCGATGATGTCCATCAAGGCGGTCAACTCGCTGTCGCATTACACCGACTGGACCATTGGTCACGTTCATTCCGGCGCACTTGGCTGGAACGGCATGATCTCCTTCGGCGCGCTGTACTACCTGGTGCCGAAACTGTGGAACCGTGATCGCCTGTACAGCCTGCGGCTGGTCAACTGGCACTTCTGGCTCGCAACCCTCGGCATCGTCGTATACGCCGCCACCATGTGGGTTGCCGGTATCCAGCAGGGCCTGATGTGGCGCGAATACGATGCTCAGGGTTACCTGGTCTATTCCTTCGCGGAATCGATCGCTGCCATGTTCCCCTATTATGTCATGCGCATGATGGGCGGTGTGCTGTTCCTGACCGGAGCGCTGATCATGGCCTACAACCTCTACAGAACCATCCGCGGCGATTTGCGGGAAGAAGTGCCCATGGGCGCTGAAGCCCCCGCAATGCAGCCGGCTGAATAGGAGAGTGTGCAATGGGTATTCTCGATAAGCACAGAGCACTTGAAACCAATGCAAGCCTCCTGCTGGTTGCTTCCTTTGCGGTGGTTACCGTCGGTGGCATCGTGGAGATCGCACCGCTCTTCTACCTCGAAAACACCATCGAAAAGGTAGAAGGGGTGCGGCCCTACTCGCCGCTGGAGCTTGCCGGACGCAACATCTATGTCCGCGAGGGCTGCTATGTCTGCCACTCGCAGATGATCCGCCCGTTCCGTGACGAGGTAGAGCGCTACGGCCATTACAGCCTTGCAGCCGAGTCCATGTACGATCACCCATTCCAGTGGGGATCGAAACGCACGGGCCCGGATCTTGCCAGGGTCGGCGGGCGCTATTCCAACGAATGGCATGTGGAGCATCTCATCGAGCCGCGCTCGGTGGTGCCGGAATCGGTTATGCCGTCCTACTCCTTCCTGGCTGATACCGATCTCGACACGGGCGATGTTTCTGCCCACATGATCGCCAACCGGCGGGTCGGTGTGCCGTATTCGGACGAGATGCTGGAGAACGCAGCGGACGATCTTGCTGCCCAGGCTGATCCCGATGCGGACTGGTCGGGCCTTGAAGAGCGGTATCCGAAGGCACTTCTCGGAGACTTCGACGGTGATCCGTCGCGGCTGACCGAGATGGATGCATTGGTTGCCTATCTGCAGATGCTCGGCACGCTGGTCGATTTCTCCACCTATCAGCCTGACGGCTCACCGAGATAGGGGGTGCGTGATGGACTTTGACTATCAATCAATGCGCACCTTCGCCGACAGTTGGGGACTTCTCTACATGTTCCTCATCTTCGCTGCGGTCGTGATCTGGGCGTTTCGTCCCGGCTCCAAGTCGATGAGCGAGGATGCTGCAAATATTCCATTCAAGGAGAATGACTGATGGCCGACAACAAAGAACACGGTCCCGAGATTGATGACGTCTCCGGTGTCGAGACCACCGGCCATTCCTGGGATGGCATCAAGGAACTCAACAACCCGCTGCCGCGCTGGTGGCTGTGGACCTTCTATCTGACGATCATCTGGGCACTGATCTACACCGTACTTTATCCGGCATGGCCGATGATCAGTTCCTCCACCGGCGGTGTGCTCGGCTGGTCGAGCCGGGCGAGCCTGGCTGAGGATGTCAATGCCGCCAAGGAAGCCCAGTCCGTCTTCCTCGACAAGCTGGCTGCCACCGATGTGGCGGAGATCCAGTCGGATGCGGAACTGACCCAGTTCGCCGTTGCCGGTGGCAGCGCTGCCTTCAAGGTGAACTGTGTGCAGTGTCATGGTTCCGGTGCTACCGGCTCGCCGGGTTATCCGAACCTCAATGACGATGACTGGATCTGGGGTGGTTCCATTGAGGAAATCCACACGACGATTCAGCACGGCATCCGTCATGCGGGTGATGACGATACGCGGATTTCCGATATGCCCGCCTATGGCGCCGATGAAATCCTGAGCCGGGAGGAAATCAGCGACGTTGCCTGGTATGTGCGCAAGATTTCCAGTCAGGAATTCGATGCCGCCGCCGCTGATCGCGGTCAGGTGATATTCGAGGAAAACTGCGCGGCCTGCCATGGTGACAGTGGCGAAGGTCTGCGCGAGCTCGGCGGACCGCGTCTCGCCGATTCGATCTGGCTGTATGGCGGCGAGCATGCCGACATCATGGCCCAGATCAACAAGCCGAAACAGGGCGTCATGCCTGCCTGGGGTGCCAGGCTGGGCGAGGCGACCGTCAAGCAGCTTGCCGTCTACATCCACTCACTGGGTGGCGGCGAATAAACGCCGCATAATGACGCAGCGACAAAGGCCGGGATGTTTCCCGGCCTTTTTTGATGGTTGACTTGGATCAAGGCCAATACAATGGCCTGACAGGTAAATAAGCGAGCGTTGATAAAAGAGCGGCAGAGTCGAAATGAGCACCACCTTGCTGAAACAGCCAGATATAGAACCCCATGACGTAGAGGCGGTGAACGCCGGCGCCAGGAAGAACCAGCCGCTTTATGCGGCCCGGGAGAAAGTCTATCCGAAGCGGGTAAACGGCTTTTTCCGGCGCTGGAAGTGGATCATCATGTTCATCACGCTCGGCATCTACTATCTGACGCCGTGGATACGCTGGGACCGGGGTGAATTCGCGCCCGATCAGGCCGTGCTGATCGATTTCCCCGCCCGCCGTTTCTATTTCTTCTTCATCGAAATCTGGCCGC
>JAGRLQ010000313.1 GCA_020441735.1 Nitratireductor sp. | reverse complement strand
ATTCCGTCAAAACCCGAATTGCTCTAAATCATCGCATCATGCAAGACAAACAAGAAACAGAGCCCACACCGGTTCAGGAAGACGACAAGCCGGAACGCATCGCCAAGCGCATGGCGCGTGCCGGGCTTTGCTCGCGCCGTCAGGCGGAGGCCTGGATTGCCGACGGGCGGGTCAAACTCAATGGCAAGGTGCTGCAGACGCCCGCGGTGACCGTCACGGATGCCGACCGCATCGAGGTCGATGGCGAAGCCCTGCGGCCGAAGGAGCGAACCCGGCTGTGGCTCTATCACAAGCCTTCAGGGCTGGTGACCACCAATCGTGACCCTGAAGGGCGCAGAACAGTGTTTGACGCCCTGCCGGAAAACCTGCCGCGTGTCATTTCCGTCGGCCGACTCGACATCAACACCGAAGGCCTGATGCTGCTGACCAATGATGGCGGCCTCGCGCGCGTTCTGGAACTGCCGGAAACCGGCTGGCTGCGACGATACCGGGTGCGTGTTCATGGCTCGGTGACCCAGCAGCAGCTTGATACGCTGAAAGACGGTATCGCCGTCGATGGCGTCCTCTACGGCTCGATCGAGGCAGTGCTCGAGCGCACACAGGGAACGAATGCCTGGATCACCATGGCGTTCCGCGAGGGCAAGAACCGGGAGGTCAAGCAGGTGCTGAGCGCGCTGGGGCTTACTGTGACCCGCCTGATCCGCATCTCCTATGGCCCGTTTCAACTGGGCGATCTGGAGCCCGGTGCCGTACGCGAAATCCGCGGCCGGACCTTGCGCGACCAACTGGGAGCCCGGCTGATCGAAAAAGCCGGCGCGCAGTTCGAGAGTGCTCTGCCAAAACCGGACAAGCCTGTTTCCGACGGTCCGAAGAAAAAACGTACAGCCGGGAAAAAGGCCGACGGCAGCAAACAGCGCAAGGCTGCCGGGCAGCGGGCATCCACCACCGAACAGGCGCTCGGCAAGCTCTCCACACGCCCGCGCAAATCGCCGAAGAAGCCTGCCGGCTCAACACCTCGAAAGGGAAAGCCCGGTGCGGATCGTCGGCGGTAGGTTCGGCGGGCGGCGGCTGGCAGGACCGAAATCGGACAAGGTCCGCCCGACCAGTGACCGCACCCGCGAAAGCCTGTTCAACATTCTGTCTGGCCGCATCGACCTTTCCGGCAAGCGGGTCATTGACCTGTTTGCGGGAACCGGGGCGCTTGGTCTCGAAGCGCTGTCGCGCGGCGCAGCCTATGCCCTCTTTGTCGATGACAGCGCTGAGGGGAGGGCGCTCTTAAGAACCAATATCGAGCAATTGGGCCTGCAGGGTTGCACCCGGATATTCAGGCGCGATGCCACCCGGCTCGGCCCGTGCGGAAACATGCCGCCATATGGCATTGCCTTTCTTGATCCGCCCTATGGCAGGGAATTGGGAACGCGCGCGCTTGCCGCCTTGCTTGAAGGCGGCTGGCTGACCGAAGATGCGATTGTCGTGCTGGAGGAAAGTACGGCGGCCATGCCGGATGGCATTGAGGGCTATGAAATGCTGGACCGTCGTGTCTTCGGCGACACGGCAATCGCCATCATGACGCCAGACACAACATGACGGGCAGCCATATCGACGCCGTAATGACCGCCTTGTGATTGCGGTTGCACATTTTGCTCTGTTCATTTGAACCTGGCCCAGTATGATTCCGGCCTTGATCAGATGCCGGGAGGTTCCCATTCAAAACGTTCGGCTACGTCTCGCCACCATTTTCCTGTCCATCCTTTGCCTGTTGTCTGCATCCGCTTTCGCTGCAGCCAAGACGCAGGCAGGCAAGCCTGATGTCTCGCGCTTTCAGCTCGAAAACGGCATGGAAGTGGTCGTCATTCCCGACCGCCGCGCACCCGTCGTCACCCATATGGTCTGGTACAAGAGCGGTTCTTCAAACGACCCGCCGGGAAAGTCCGGCCTTGCCCATTTCCTCGAGCATCTGATGTTCAAGGGTACGAAGACCGTTCCGGCGGGAGAGTTCTCCAGCAAGGTGGCGGAAATCGGTGGGCAGGAAAATGCCTTCACCACCGTCGATTTTACCGTCTACTACCAGAAGGTTTCGCCTGAAGCGCTCGCAATGGTCATGGGTTACGAGGCCGACCGCATGGTCAACCTTGTGCTGACCGAGGCTGTGATAGAACCGGAGAAGAATGTCGTTCTGGAGGAACGGCGCTCACGGGTGGATTCAAGCCCGGGCGGCATCCTTGGCGAAACCGTTGCGGCGATTCTGTACAAGCATCATCCCTATGGCACGCCGATCATAGGCTGGGCGCACGAAATCGAGAGCTTGACGCTCGAAGATGCAATGGGGTTCTACAAAACCCATTACCGGCCCGACAATGCTGTCCTCGTGGTCGCCGGCGATGTTGAAGCACAACAGGTGCTGGAACTGGCTAACGGGACATACGGCAAGCTTGCTCCCGGCAATGGAGCGGTTCCGGTCAACCCCATCGTGGAACCCGAGCCGGTGGCAGCCCGCTCCGCGGAATATTTCGATGAACGCGTGACAACCCCGTCCTTCGAGCGTTTTTACCTGGTTCCTTCCTACCAGACTGCGCAGGCAGGCGAGGCCGAGGCGCTCGATCTTCTTGCCTCGATCCTCAGTGGCTCCAGCACTGCACGCCTCTATCGCAAGCTCATTGTGGAAGATGAGGTCGCCACATCGGCGGGTGCCTGGTT
Organism: Nitratireductor sp.; assembly: GCA_020441735.1. Lineage (GTDB taxonomy): Bacteria > Pseudomonadota > Alphaproteobacteria > Rhizobiales > Rhizobiaceae > Salaquimonas. The sequence goes on along the minus strand of JAGRLQ010000313.1, from coordinate 3,264 downwards.
TCAGGGCGCTTCGCGCGGTCAGACCCGTTTCGGCCTGTATGGCAGGCCGCGCGGCAAATACAGCGTAGAGGATGTCGAGCAGGCAATCGCCGGGGTTGTAGACGACATCATCGAGCACGGCGTTACCCAGGAGGAGCTGGACCGGCAGCGCAATTCCCTGCTCAAGAGCGTCATCTTCGAGCGCGACAGCCAGACGACGCTCGCCCGACTTTATGGCACAGTTCTGTCGCTTGGCGGCAAGGTGGAGGATATTCATGAATGGCCTGAGCGTATCTCGGCCGTGACCGTCGAGGACATAAACCAGGTGGCGCGCAAATATCTGCGCCCGCATCGCTCGGTCACCTCCTATCTGAGGCCGAAGTCATGATTGCGGGCAATCTGCGCTACGAAACAGCGCTGCGCATTCTGCTGGTGTTCCTGGCGCTGCTCGCTGCGGTCACGACGGCGCGTGCAGCGGATATCCGGGCAATGACCTCGCCCGAAGGCATCCGTTTCTGGCTTGTCGAGGATTACACGGTTCCCATCGTCACATTGTCGTTCGAGTTCGAGGGCGGTGCCAATCAGGACCCTTCCGGCAAGGCAGGCCTGTCCGCCGTGCTGGCTGCGATGATGGATGAGGGCGCCGACGGCATGAGCGCCGCCGAACTCAAGGCCGAACTGGAAGCCCGCGGTATCGAGATGGGGTTTTCGGCGGGCCGCGATGCACTTTCAGGCGGCATGCGGGTTCTGGCAGGCGAGGTTGAGGGAGCCCTTGCGCTGCTCGGTGGCATTCTGACTGGACCCGCCTTCGAGGAGCAGGCGCTGGAGCGCATCCGCGCCGGGTTCATTCAGCGGGCGGTGCGTGGGCGGACCAGCCCCGGCGCCATCCTTGCCGACACCATGCGCGAACGCATTTTCCCGGGGCATCCCTACGGTTTGAGTTCACAGGGGGACGAGCGCACCCTTGCCCGCATTACCCGCAGCGACGTCGTTGAACAGCACGCGCGGCTGCTGGCACGTGGCAACGTAACCATTGGCATTGTCGGCGCCATCACGCCGCAAGATGCTGCCAGGCTGGTGGATACCGCTTTCGCGGGCCTGCCGGAAACGGTACCACTTGCCACCGTCGAAGATGTCGAGCCGGTCTTCGGCTTTCGCAAGCATGTAGTGTTCGATACCCCTCAGACGACCGTTTCCATCGCCTTGCCGGGGCTCAAGCGCGCCGATCCGGATTTTTTCGCCGCTTATCTGATGAACCATATTCTTGGCGGAGGCGGTTTTTCCTCCCGGCTCTATGATGAAATCCGCGAAAAACGCGGCCTCGTCTATAGTGTCGGTTCGGATCTGACCACACTTGGCCACAGCGCCTATCTCTCCGCCGGCTTTTCCACGAAGTCCGATCAGGCCGGTCAGGCGCTTGATCTGCTGTTGGCGGAAATCCGGCGCATGGCAGAGGAGGGTCCGAGTGCTGAGGAACTGGAAGCTGCCAGAAAGTTTGTCCTTGGCGCTTATGCGATCAACAACCTCGACACCTCGGCAAAGATCGCGGACGGGCTTGTGCGTCTGCAGGCCGAGGATCTTCCCATCGATTATGTCGACCAGCGCAGGCAGTACATTAACGCGGTCACGCTGGAAGACGTGAAGGAAGTCGCGGCGCGCCTGCTTTCCGTGGAACCCGCCATCGTTACCATTGGCCCGGAGCCGGTGATGCAGGACACGGCGGCGAACTGACCGCCTGCTATCCGGCATGGACCGTCATGCGGGCATTGTGTAAGGGCGGTAGAACCGCTTCTGTTTTGGAAAGTCGAAGATGAACGATCAACACTCGGTTGCTCTGGCTTTGGGCGGCGGCGGCGCGCGCGGTATTGCCCATATCCATGTCCTCAAGGCCTTTGACGACCTGGATGTGAAACCGGCTGCGATCTCCGGCTCCTCCATCGGCGCAATTATCGGTGCAGGCTATGCCTCCGGCATGTCGGGTGCCGAGATCGAGGAACTGATGCTCTCCGCCTTCGGCAACCGAACCGCCGTTTTTGCCAATCTCTGGAGACTGCGGCCCCAGCCGCTGCGTGCCTTTGCAGGTGCCGGAAACTTCGGCCAGATGGATGTTGAAAAGGTGCTCGAGATCTTCCTGCCGGAGAACTATCCGAGGACCTTCGAGGAATTGTCCATTCCGCTCAGGCTCACTGGCACGGACTATTACGGCAATGCGCTGAAGGTGCTCGAGAGAGGCGATCTGCGCAAGGCGGTTGCCGCTTCGGCCGCCATTCCGGTGGTATTCGTTCCCGTTGTCATAGACGGCACGGTGCTGATCGATGGTGGCATCCACAACCCGCTGCCGTTTGACCTGCTCGATGCAGGCAAACACAAGATCGTCGCCGTCGATGTGGTCGGCCTCCCAACGGGGAAACCCGGAAAACTGCCGTCACGCATCGACTCGGCCTTCGGCGCCAGCCAGTTGATGATGCAATCGATCACCACGCTGAAACTGAAATCCCACCCGCCGGATCTGTTTCTGCGGCCCAATGTCGATGCCTATCGGGTTCTCGATTTCCTGAAAGTACGCGAAATCCTGGCCGAAACCGCGCCCATCTATGACGAGACGCGGCGCGGTCTGGAACGGCTGCTCGAGGCCGAAACTGTTGCCGGTTGATCCGGGTTAAAGCCCGGCGCCGCGGCCTGAAGAAAACGGCGAATTGGCCACCGGCGGCACATAGACGCTGATGCCTTCCCTGGCCGCCTGTTTTGGCAGTCTGCGCAATACCCAGAAGCAGGCGACAAGCGCCAGAATACCGAAGACGGCGCCACCAACCCCCCAGCCGATGATGATGCCTTCCGCCCCCCAACGGCTGCCCACATGGGCGAAGGGGATGACGCCGAGCGTCGCCCGGCCCCAGTTGAAGAGGGTGGAATAGACCGGGTGATCGAGATTGTTGAAGGCTGCGTTGGCAACGAACAGGAAGCCGGTGAATATCTGCGTTCCGGCAACCAGATAGCAGAACACCTCGATCATCTGCAGGGCATCGCCATCGGCGCTGAACACCAGCGTGATCGGCGTTTTCAGTGCTGCCAGAAGCGCCCACATGGCGACGACATAGACAAGCGTGAAGACAAGCGAGTCGCGCATCGTGCTGTTGACCCGGTCGAGGCGGCCGGCGCCGTAGTTCTGTGCGAGAATGGGTCCAACAGCACCGGAAAGAGCGAAAATGGCAGCAAAGGCAAGCGGGATGATACGCCCGACGATCGCCCAGCCGGCCACTGCATCGTCGCCGAAATCGGCGATGG
>JAGRLQ010000312.1 GCA_020441735.1 Nitratireductor sp. | reverse complement strand
CGCAGACATACATGCGCACATTGTCCGCATCGATGGGGCTGAACGCCTCCTTGCGGCGGGTCATCGTATTGTACAAGGTCAGGCACTGTCTGCCAGTCATGGTCAACGCTCGGTTGTGGCGGTTCAAAAGCGGCGGAAGCCACGGTTTAGCAGAGCCTGCGGCCACTTCAAGGGGTGAATTCTTGCACTGCCCGGCGTGTCAGCCGGGATGAGTATAAGCCATTCCAGCCTAGAAAAATGATCATTGCGCAAAAAGGGAAATTAGTTTTTCGGCGAACACAATTTGATCACAAATCGCGGCCAAGGCAGCGCGAAATTTCACAACTGCCGGTAATTATCATGTCCTTCCAATCGAAACGCAGCCAATCAACGCTTGCTAATCTCTACCGCCCGGTGGGTATTCGCGCCGTTCTCGCCGCACTGACCCTTGCTCCGGCCGACAAGCTGCGCTCGGCAAAAGCGCGCTAAGCGATCAAAAGACTTCTCCCAGCAGACTTGCAGCAAGTGCGGCCATGACGATGGCAATCGTCAGGTCGAGCACCTGCCACGCCGCGCGTTTGGCAAAGACCGGGGCCAGCAGCCGCGCGCCATAACCCAGGGCGAAAAACCACACAAAAGAGGCAAGGGCCGCGCCTGCCCCATAGGCAAGGCGCTGCACCGGTTCATATTGGGCAGCATAGGCACCAACCAGCACCACCGTGTCGAGATAGACATGGGGGTTGAGCCAGGTGAATGCGGCGCAGGCGGAGAGCGCTGCCACGAGCGACGGCATCCTGCCGTCTTCGATGCTCATCGCCTCAGGCCGCAAAGCCCTTTTCACCGCCAATGCGGCGTAGGAAAACAGGAACAGGGCGCCGCCTGCCGCCAGGATTTTCAACGCGCCGGGATTGGCCTCCACCAGCGCGCCAAGCCCTGCCACGCCAAGGGCGATCAGCAGGGCATCGGAAACCGCGCAGAACAGGCAGAGCCAGAAGACGTGATGGCGCAACAGCCCCATGCGCAGGATGTAGGCATTTTGTGCACCGATGGCGATAATCAGCGAACCGCCCAGAAGAAAACCCGATAGCGCGGGCCAGAACATGCCGTCCATGGGCGCGCTCAAAACAGTGAGAACTGGCCGTCATTGCCACCGGAGGGCTTTTTGCCTCCGGCAGGCTTTGAAACGGCGCGGCTGTTGTGTCCCATGCCGGGCTCGACCGGGTCCTGAATGTCGGGACCGGCATTGGCAACCTTGTTGACCTTGTCGGAAACGGCAATTGCCTCGAAGAAATCATCCTCTACCGGCTGCATCAGGTCGGCGACGTGGCGCGGTTCCTGTGTCTTGCAGTCGAGCCAGCGCTCGAAATCCTGCGGCTTGATGACGACCGGCATGCGATGGTGGATGTTACCGATCCGGTCGTTCGACTGGACGGTCAGAATGCAGCCGGTATCGATCTCGCTGCCATTGGTGCCAATCCAGGTTTCCGCCAGAGCGGCAAAACAGACGATGCCGCCGTCAGCAGGCCTGATCCAATAAGCCTGCTTGTGGGCGTTCTTGTCGGATGGGCGGTTCCATTCGTAAAAGCCCGATGCTGGCACCAGGGCACGGCGGTGGCGCATGGCATTGCGAAAGGAAGGTTTTTCTATCGCCGTTTCGCTGCGCGCATTGACCAGCAGGGTAAAGTCGCCGGGGTCCTTGACCCAGGCGGGCACCAGCCCCCAGCGCACCAGGCGTGCTTCCCGCCGGCTCGCCGGCCCGTTCAACACCATGAGGATCGGCTGGGTCGGTGCGATGTTGTAACGGGGCGGAAAATCCTCGATATCATCGAGGTTGAAGATTTCGGCGACTGCCTCAGGCGTTGCCGTCAGTGAAAATCGTC
>JAGRLQ010000311.1:2544-9012 GCA_020441735.1 Nitratireductor sp. | reverse complement strand
AAGCACCAGTACGACTACGATGTGGCAACGGTCTATGGTTTTCTGAAACGGCACGGGCTTGAGAACGAGATCAAGGTCAACATAGAGCAGGGGCATGCGATCCTTGCGGGCCACTCCTTCGAGCACGAACTGGCACTGGCCAATGCGCTTGGCATTTTCGGTTCCATCGACATGAACCGCAACGACTATCAGTCGGGCTGGGATACCGACCAGTTTCCCAACAATGTACCGGAGGTTGCACTGGCCTATTACGAGATATTGAAGGGTGGTGGGTTCACGACCGGTGGCACCAATTTCGATGCCAAGCTGAGGCGCCAGTCGCTGGAGCCGGATGATCTTCTGATGGCGCATATCGGCGGAATGGATATCTGCGCCCGGGGATTGAAGGCTGCGGCGAGAATGCTGGAGGACGGGGTTCTGACGGACTTTGTCCGGCAGCGCTATGCGGGCTGGGACGACAAGGGTGCGGAAGCCATGCTGAATGGTGAACGTACCCTTGACCAGATCGCGGAATGGGTGAAAGCCCAGGATATCAATCCCGAGCCGAACTCGGGACGGCAGGAAATGCTCGAGAACATTGTCAACCGCTATGTGTGACAGGTGCCATGAACTGTAATGCGGCCAACAGGTCAGTTTCGGCGGAAGGTGAGGTGGGTCCGCTGGACGAGCGTTTCGCCTGGCCGAATGATGCACGCAGGGAAGTTCGGCCGGTTGGGCGCGTCTGGCCAGTCATGGGGTTCAAGGCAGAAACCGGAAAAGGGCGCAAATGGCGGCGACAGGCCGCGGCCGGTATAGAATTGCAAGCCCGGCTCTGTCGTTTCCAGCAGGAGGGAAATGCCGCTGACAGGCGACCGGGCCTCGGCCACCAGCCGGAGCGGAACACGTTTGGTCTCCGTGCAGAAATGCTGGTCGAACCCGCCGGCAAGGCTGCCCATTGCCCGCCAGTCCCGCAGGTCGAAAGGCGAACCCTCCACCGGGGCGATTTCACCGGTTGGAAGAAGATCTCCATCCACCGGCAAGTACCGGTCCGCAAGGATGCGAATTTCATGGCCGTGAATGTCGGCGGAACCACCGAGGGTGAAATAGGGATGTGGCGCGACGGAGCAGGGAGTAGCTTCGTCACTGCTGGATGTGGCGGTAATCTCGAGAGTGCCCGTATCCGAAATCCGGTAGGTTACGGAAATACGGCAATCGCCCGGAAAACCGGTTTGCGAACCCCGGTCCACAACCGCCAGGGTCACGCTGTTCGCTGTCGTTTCGGTGATGTTCCAGTTTTTGCTTCTGATCCCGGAACTTCCGCCATGCAGGGTATGAAGATCGTTGTCATTCCGGTCGAGGTGGAAAGCACGCCCGTCGAGGGTAAATCTGCCGCGGGATATCCGGTTGGCGACACGCCCGACAATGGCGCCTGCATATGTGGTGTCGGTTCGATAGGTCTCGACAGCCTGATGCCCCAGCACCAGCGAGAAAGGACAGCCTTCCAAACGAACATCCTGCAATGCGGCGCCCTGCGAAACGACGGTCGCGGAAAGTCTCCCGCCGGAGATCGTCACCGGCACAATGGGGGTTTCATCCATGGTTGAGAGTCGCGGGTCTTCCATACAAGAACTTTCCACGGCCGGAGCGGTGACCGCAACCCGGAAAGCGGGGATGAATATCGGGAAACCGGTATTGATTGCCGACATCGGTGGAACCAATGCAAGATTTGCCATGGTTGGAGAAGATGGCGCAATCACGCCGATGGCACATGTCAAGAACCGAGACTTCGAAACGGTTGAGGCCGCTGTCGCACACGCGCTTTCCGCCAATCGCGGGCCTGCGCCTGTGACAGCGGTTTTTGCGATCGCATGTCCTGTCAACGCGGAGACCTTCCGCCTGACCAATGCCGACTGGGAAGTCGAACCGGCAAGGTTGCTTGAATCATGCAAGCTGAGTGAGCTTCGGGTCATGAACGATTTTCTTGCCCAGGGGCTGGCAGCCGTCAGCCTGGGGATGGATGATCTTCTGCAACTGGGGGGAACAGCGCGAAGCGCGGCCGGGCCGCGGGTGATCATCGGACCCGGTACCGGCCTGGGTGTCGCCCTTGCCTTCAATGTGGACGGGCACTGGAAGATATTGCCGGGAGAGGGCGGGCACAGAGATCTGGGGCCGCGTACACCGGATGAATTCGCGATCTGGCCTTATCTTCAGAAGCGCCGTGGCCGGATGGAGGCCGAGATGGCGGTTTCCGGCCCCGGATTGCAGAACCTATATGGCGCTATCCTGCAAAGGGAAGGAAAGGCCAACGCCACCGTGAGCGCCGAAGACATCACCCGCCTTGGCCTGAAGGAAGGTGATGCCCATGCCCGCCAGGCGCTGTTGATGATGGCTTCGTTTCTTGCCCGCATTTGCAGCGATCTCGCGATCACAACCATGGCACATGGCGGGGTCTATCTTTGCGGCGGAATGGTCGAACACCTGTTGGGGTTGCTTGGCGAGCCGGACTTCCGGAATGCTTTCGAGGACAAGCACCCCGTCGAGGCGGTGATGCGTGACATTCCGATATTTGCCGTCCGGCACGAAAATTCCGGCCTGTACGGCATTGCGGAATATCTGCGGTCTCCGGGACGTTATCTGCTGGATGGCAACATTGCCTGCTTTTTCCGGCAAACGCTGGGATGACCGTGGTGAAAGAAACAATTCCCGGAGCTGTCTGAGCCGAACCCGCTCAGATGTTTCAGTCGGCGGTACGCAACGCGTCGCTGTGAACGCTCCGCTGAGCGCCTTGCCGTAAAAGGCATTGTCAGGAGCTATTGGCAGCCGGACGGCGTTGCTTCTCTTGAGTCGGAGCTGCGCTCCCTCGGGACGTCATCCATTGTTGCAGATCGGATTTCTGCTGTTTTGTAAACCGAATCCCGAGTTTCGTGCGGCGGAAGAGGATATCTTCTGCGCTCTGCGCCCACTCGTTTTCGACCAGATAGGCAATCTCGGCTTCAAAGAGGCCATGGCCGAAATGCCTGCCGAGATCGGCAATCTTTTTCGCTTTGCCGAGCAGCTGGGTGGTTTGAGTGCCGTAAAGCCGGCAAAGGCGCCGCAGGACCTCAGTTTCCACGAAGGGATAGTGTTCCTGCGTCTTCGCGAGCAGTGCGTCGAAACCATCGATTGCAAAGTCGCCGCCGGGCAGGGAAACACCCGCCGTCCAGGCGTGACCGCGTTTTCCAAGCGTTTCCGTTATCTTGTCGAGCATTGCTTCTGCGAGCCTGCGATAGGTGGTGATCTTGCCGCCGAAGACATTGATCAGGGTTCCGTCGCCGAGTCCGGGCTCACGCCGCAGCACATATTCCCGCGTGGCGGCCTGTGCGCTGTCGGCTCCATCGTCGAAGAGTGGTCGAACGCCGGAATAGGTCCATACAATGTCGTCTTTGGTTACGGGCTCGGCGAAATAGGCGCTCGCCATGCGGCAGAGATAGTCGCTCTCTTTTTCCGATATCTCCGGTTTGACGGAAGGTCCGGGATGATCGGCATCGGTGGTGCCGATCAGCGTGTAGTCGCGCTCGAAAGGAATGGCGAAGATGATGCGGCTATCGGCATTCTGGAAGAAGTAGCAGCGGTCATGATCGTATTTGCGGTTGATGACGATGTGGCTGCCACGCACCAGCCGAACGTTGCGGGCATCGTTCCGCCCGATCACACTTTGCAGCACCTCGTCGACCCAGGGGCCGGCGGCGTTGATCACCATGGAGGCAGTCACCTTGCGGCTGCTGCCCTTTGCATCCTTCAGGTCTGCATGCCATCGACCATCGCGATAGTCCGCCTGCTCAACGGAGGTTCGCGGATTGACGTCCGCGCCCCGATCGGCAGCATCGCGCAGGTTGAGAATGACCAGCCGGGCATCCTCAACCCAGCAATCTGAGTATTCGTAGGCTTTCCTGAATTCCGGCTTCAGCGGCTTGCCTGCGGGATCGTTTGTCAGATCAAGCGTGCGAGTTGCGGGCAGGTGCTTTCTGCCGCCAAGATGATCGTACAGAAACAGGCCGAAACGGATCATCCATGCCGGTCTTCTGCCCTTCAGCCAGGGTGCGATGACAGCCAGCAGCTTCGAAACCGAGGTCTCGCCCTCGAAGCGCATGTCTGCATGATAGGGCAGTACGAAACGCATCGGCCAGCTGATGTGCGGCATGGCCTGCCACAGAACCTCGCGCTCGATCAGTGCCTCGCGGACGAGGCGAACCTCGAAATACTCCAGATAGCGCAGCCNNNCGCCATGAAACAGTTTGGTGGAGGCTGACGACGTGCCGCCGCCGAAGTCGCCCTTCTCGCACAGGCATACGCTGTAGCCGCGTCCGGCCGCATCGCGTGCAATTCCTGCACCGTTCACCCCACCGCCAATGATCAGCAGATCATAATGAGGTACGGCAGACTGGGAACGCGAGGTCATCAGACTTCTTCCCCCGACATCAGCGAGGGTGTTTCAATGGCTTCGCTGTCAGCAACAATGATCTCGACATCCGCCTCCTGGCACAGTTCGCTGATCGTTTCCGGCGGAGGCTGATCGGTGATGAAAAGGTCGAGGTCGCGCAGATGGCCAATCTGCACCGGGGCCTTGCGTTCGAACTTGGTTCCGTCAGCAACGAGAATTCTGCGCCGCGCCTGCGACAGGATTGCCTGCGCCACGCGGACTTCCCTGTAATCGAAATCCAGCAATGCGCCTTCCTCATCAATCGCGGAAGTTCCGATAACTGCAAAGTCCACCTTGAACTGCCTGATCAGGTCAATTGCGGCGGCACCGACGATGCCGCCATCGCTTTTGCGCACCATGCCGCCGGAGACGACCAACTCGGTATGGGGCGCTTCAGACAGAATGGTCGCAACGTTGAGGTTGTTGGTGATTACCATGAGGTCATGATGGCGTATCAGGGCTCTGGCCACCGCCTCCGTGGTGGTGCCGATGTTGAGAATGAGTGATGCGCCGTCGGGTATGATCGAAGCGGTTGCATCGGCAATGCGTGCCTTGCCCTCGGCTGCAATGCCCCGCCGCGACTGGTAGGCAAGGTTTGCGGTGTTGGAAGGGTACATCGCGCCGCCATGCACCCGTTGCAGCTTCTTCAGTTCGCAAAGCTCGCTGAGATCCTTGCGAATTGTTTGCGGCGTAACGTCGAACTGCATGGCGAGCGAATCCACATCGACACGCCCTTCCTTGCGGGCGATCTCCAGAATGTCCGCCTGTCTGGGAATTAGCATCAGCTGAAAACCTCGCACTCAGATTTCGTTATTTTTCGCATTAGGTTCGTAAAATGCAATAGCTTTCCTATTGACTTTCGTTTTTTTTCGTACTTGGTTTATATCGGTTCGATTGTCGAGTTGAGTTTGTCTCGAACTGTCAGCTTAATGAGGAGGAGCTCCCATGAGACGGATGCTAATGGCCACGGCTGCGGCTGTGGCGCTTAATTATGCCTATACGCCTGCTTTTGCCGATATGGCGGCAGCAGAAAAATGGGTCAATGACGAATTTCAGCCTTCGGCGCTCTCCAAGGATGAGCAGATGGCGGAAATGGAATGGTTCATCAATGCCGCCAAGCCGTTTGCCGGCATGGAGATCAACGTCCTTTCGGAAGGCATTCCGACCCATTCCTATGAGTCTGAGACGCTGACCAAGGCCTTCGAGGAAATCACGGGAATCAAGGTCAACCACCAGATCCTCGGTGAAGGCGAGGTGGTGCAGGCCGTGCAGACTCAAATGCAGACCGGCCGGAACCTGTATGATGCCTATGTCAACGACTCCGATCTGATCGGCACCCATTCGCGCCTGCAGCTTGCGGTCAATCTGACCGACTGGATGGCCGGCGAGGGCAAGGATGTGACCAACCCGATGCTCGATCTGGGCGATTTCATGGGGACGAAGTTCACGACCGGCCCGGACGGAGACCTCTACCAGCTTCCCGACCAGCAGTTCGCCAACCTGTACTGGTTCCGCAAGGACTGGTTCGACCGGGAAGACCTCAAGGCCCAATTCAAGGAGAAATACGGCTACGAACTGGGCGTACCGGTCAACTGGTCGGCTTATGAGGACATCGCGGAATTCTTCTCCGAAGATGTCAAGGAAATCGATGGTGTCACCATCTACGGCCATATGGACTACGGCAAGCGTGCTCCCGACCTTGGCTGGCGCATGACGGATGCCTGGCTTTCCATGGCCGGCACCGGCAGTGCGGGTGAACCGAATGGTGTTCCGATCGACGAATGGGGTATCCGCATGGAAGCGGGTTCCTGTAATCCTTCGGGGTCCAGCGTGTCACGCGGTGGCGAAGCGAACGGTCCGGCTTCGGTCTATGCCATCCGCAAGTGGGACGAGTGGCTGCGCAAATATGCGCCTCCTGGTGCTGCAGACTACGACTTCTACCAGTCGCTGCCCGCACTCGCCCAGGGCAACGTGGCCCAGCAGATATTCTGGTACACCGCCTTTACCGCCACCATGGTGGCGCCGAAGTC
>JAGRLQ010000311.1:0-2411 GCA_020441735.1 Nitratireductor sp. | reverse complement strand
AAGTCGACCCCGACCGACCGCGCCAAGGCAGCCTGGCTCTATGCCCAGTTTGCTGTTTCCAAGACTGTGGACGTCAAGAAGTCGCATGTCGGGTTGACCTTCATCCGCGACTCCACCGTCCGTCATGACAGCTTCAGCGAGCGTGCCGAAAACCTCGGTGGTCTGGTCGAGTTCTACCGCTCGCCCGACCGGGTGCGCTGGTCGCCGACCGGCATCAACGTGCCGGATTATCCCAAGCTGGCCCAGATCTGGTGGCAGCNNGTGACGTGAACTCCGGTGCCTTCACGCCGCAGGAGGCCATGGACCGTCTTGCAGAAGAGATGGACATCACCATGGCCCGCATGCAGCGCGCTGATGAAGCCGGCAATGTCTATGGCGGCTGCGGCCCGCGGCTGAACGAGCCGAAGGATCCGTCCGAATGGCTCGGCAAGCCGGACGGCCCGAAAGCCAAGCTCGACAACGAGAAGCCGCAGGGCGAGACCGTGAACTACGACGAACTGGTTGCACGCTGGAACCAGTAAGCCGTTTTCCTCCCCAAGAGCCGGTCCGGCGTGTAAGCGTCGGGCCGGTTCGGAATGCCGCGGACCGGATGTGTCCTTTGTGAATGTGTAATTTCGCCGTTTCTGACAGGCCTGGAACTGCTCCGGATCGTTTCACGTTTCGCTGGAAGCGGAACAACGATCCAGACCGCCGGTTTGTCCACGCATTCAGGTTTTGCCGATTACTTCGAAACCCGAATTGCACTAGACTGCGGTGGTCGCCGTGGAAACAGGGGTTTTAAGGTGCTGGAACTCAGGGATGTCAGCAAAAAGGTCGGTGCCGACACGCATATCCACCCGACCAGCCTTGTCTTCGAACCAGGCCATTTCAATACATTGCTGGGTACGACACTTGCGGGCAAAACCACGCTGATGCAGCTGATGGCCGGCCTGGAGCGGCCGACTTCGGGTTCCGTTCATTTCAGAGGCCAGGACGTAACCGGCGTGCCGGTGCAAAAGCGCAACGTCTCAATGGTCTATCAGCAGTTCATCAATTACCCCAACATGACCGTCTTCGAAAACATTGCCTCACCACTGCGGGTTGGCGGCATGGCGAAAGAGGAAATCGGCCGAAGGGTGGGGCAGATGGCCGAGTTGATGAAAATCTCCGCCATGCTGGACCGCAAGCCGTCGGAACTCTCCGGCGGTCAACAGCAACGCACCGCGATGGCGAGAGCACTCGTCAAGGATTCCGACCTTGTGCTGCTCGACGAGCCGCTCGCCAACCTCGATTTCAAGCTGCGCGAAGAACTGCGCGACGAGTTGCCAAAGCTGTTTGCGGAACGAGATTGTGTCGTTGTCTATGCGACCACCGAACCGGGTGAAGCGCTGCTTCTGGGTGGCAGAACGGTCGCCCTGAGCGAAGGCCGGGTGGTCGACTTCGGCGAAACCGGCGCGATTTACCGTAGGCCGGGCAACATCACGAGCGCCAGGGTCTTTTCCGAGCCGCCGATCAATACGGTGGCCGTGAACAAGAAGAGTGGCAAGGTCGCAATCAACGAAGCCATTTCCTGGCCTGCGCCGAATACGCTTGCCGATGGCGACTACACGGTTGCCATCAGGGCTCATCACATCCGCCCCGAAAGGCAGCACAAGGGGAGTGTGGAAATTCCCGCAAGTGTGAAGGTGGCGGAAATATCGGGCTCTGAAACCATGATCCATTTCGATGCATTCGGCGGTGACTGGGTGTCGCTGTCGCACGGTGTTCACCCCTTCGATGCCGGCGCACAAACCATGCTTCATGCGGATTTCTCCAAGGCCTATTATTTCAGCCAGGACGGGCAACTGGCATATGGCGGGGAAAGCTGAGCATGGCCCACATCACGCTCTCAAACCTCGGCCACAGCTATCATGCCAATCCCGCAGAAGATGAACACTGGGCACTGAAGAAACTGGACATCGAGTGGAACGATGGCGGTGCCTATGCGCTGCTTGGTCCGTCCGGCTGCGGCAAGACGACCTTGCTCAACATCATTTCCGGGCTGCTCATCCCTTCACAGGGACGGGTTCTGTTCGATGATGCGGACGTAACCGACCTGCCGCCCGAGAAGCGCCACATCGCGCAGGTTTTCCAGTTTCCGGTCGTCTACGACACGATGACGGTCTATGACAATCTCGCCTTTCCGCTGCGCAATCGAGGAGTGGACGAGGCGACCATACGCGAGCGGGTTACCGAAATCGCCGAGATGAATGACCTGACGGCGATGCTGAAAAAGCGTGCTGCAGGCCTGACGGCGGACGGCAAGCAGAAGATATCGCTCGGACGCGGGCTGGTGCGCACAGATGTCAATGCCATCCTGTTCGACGAGCCGCTGACCGTCATTGATCCGCATCTGAAGTTCCAGTTGCGCTCCAAGCTGAAGGAACTGCACC
>JAGRLQ010000310.1 GCA_020441735.1 Nitratireductor sp. | reverse complement strand
GGCCCGATGAACCGGGGCGTCGAAATCGCTTCCGACGTTGCCGACGGGCCGCAAAGCGTCATCCAGGAACAGGTGGAAATGGGCGTTGCCCTGCGCATGGCGGTGATCGAAACCCTGATCGAGACCGCCGACCGGCTCGATCAGCGGCGCAAAGACGCAAAGCCTGCCAAAGGAGCGAAGGCATGAAGCCGCTCCTGATCACCAAGGCTCGGCTCGTCGACCCGTCGCAGGATTACGATGGCCCTGCCTCGCTGCTGATCGAGGACGGCAGGATTGCGGCCGTTGAAAAATCGGCGAGCAAGATGGCTGCGCCCGAAGGCGCCGAATCGCTCAACGCACGGGAAAACCTGGTCATTCCGGGCCTGGTCGACATGCGGGTCCATCTCGGCGAACCGGGCAGCGAATACCGTGAGACAATTGCGTCGGCCTCGGCGGCGGCAGCAAGCGGCGGGGTGACCAGCTTCGTAATGATGCCCGATACCAGCCCGGTGATCGACGAGGTTTCGCTGGTCGACTATGTGCGCCGGGCTGCACGCGACAATGCCCAGGTACATGTTTATCCGAGCGCTGCCGTCACCAAGGGTTTCGAAGGCAAGGAACTGACGGAATTCGGCCTGCTGAAGGAAGCAGGCGCTGTCATGCTCAGCGAAGGCAAGCACTCGATCCGCTCGGCGCTGACGCTCAGACGCGCACTTACCTATGCCCGCGACTTCGGCCTGTTGATCGCCAAGGAGACCCAGGACGGCGATCTCGCCTCAAACGGGGTGATGAACGAGGGGCTGACGGCGGCCCATCTGGGGCTTGCCGGCATTCCGCGGGAAGCGGAGATCATCGCGCTCGAACGCGACCTGCGCATCACCCAGCTTGCCCGGGGCCGCTATCTCGCCGCGAAGATCTCGACCAGCGATGCAGCCGATGCGATCGCCCGCTACAAACAGGCAGGCGCCGATGTCTCGGCCGGCGTATCGATCAACCACCTGTCGCTCAATGAAAACGACATCGGGCGCTACCGCACCTTCTTCCGCCTCTCTCCCCCGTTGAGAGCCGAAGAAGACCGCCAGGCGATGATCGCAGCGCTGCGCGATGGCGTTATCGATGTTATTGTTTCCTCGCACGATCCTCAGGATGTCGATACCAAGCGGCACCCCTTTGCCGAGGCCGCCGATGGTGCCATCGGGCTTGAAACCCTGTTGGCGGCATCCCTCCGGCTGCACCACAACGGCGAAGTGCCGCTGATGCGGCTGATCGGTGCGCTGTCGACAAAGCCCGCGCAACTGTTGGGCCTTGAGGCCGGATCCTTGAAAGCAGGCCAGCCCGCCGATCTGGCGCTGGTTGATTGCGATGCGCCGTGGATTTACGGCGAAGAGACAATCCGCTCGCTGTCGAAGAACACGCCGTTCGAGGGCGCACGGTTTTCCGGCCGGGTATTGCAAACACTGGTGGATGGACGCACAGTATTCACGTATAGCGCGTAGCCGTCACAATATGCCGGGCTG
Source organism: Nitratireductor sp. (assembly GCA_020441735.1). GTDB lineage: Bacteria > Pseudomonadota > Alphaproteobacteria > Rhizobiales > Rhizobiaceae > Salaquimonas. The sequence continues at coordinate 6,083 of JAGRLQ010000310.1, read as the reverse complement.
CCGCCTGCGCCGGAGGAAACCATGCCCGATCCGATCAGCTGGTCTTACGCCCTGCCCTACTATCTGGCAGCACTCGCCTTCGGCTATCTGCTGGGCTCCATCCCCTTCGGCCTGATCTTTGCGAAGCTTGCCGGCCTCGGCGACATCCGCAAGATCGGCTCGGGCAATATCGGCGCGACGAATGTGCTGCGCTCGGGCCGCAAGGGCATCGCCGCGCTGACGCTTCTTGCCGACATGCTGAAGGGAACGCTCGCCGTTTGGCTTGCCGGGCGCTTCGGGCCGGACCCAGCGATCATTGCGGGGCTCGGCGCGTTTCTCGGCCACTGCTTTCCCGTCTGGCTCAAATTCAAGGGCGGCAAGGGGGTTGCGACCTATGTGGGCGTGCTGGCGGCCCTTGCCTGGAAGGGAGCGCTCGTCTTTGCCGGTGTCTGGCTCGCGACTGCCGTCATCACGCGATATTCCTCGCTTTCCGCGCTCATCGCCACGCTTGCCGTGCCGATCGCTCTTTACTGGATGGGCGACATCCAGGTGGCGAAGCTGTTTGTGCTGATGTCGGCGCTCGTCTGGCTATTTCACCGTGAAAACATTGCCCGGCTGCTTTCGGGTGCCGAGAGCAAGATCGGCAGCAAGGGATAGATCCTGTGGACGAGGGGGACCGCAAGAAGCCTGCCGCCTCCCCTTCTTCTGCTCGCGCCGAAACGGTTTCGGGTGCCATTGCCCTCAGCGAGGAACAGCGGCTGACCTGGCTGCAATTGCTGCGCAGCGAAAATGTCGGCCCGGCCACGTTCCGCGATCTGATCAACCATTTCCGTTCGGCTGCTGCTGCCCTTGAAGCGCTCCCCGACCTGATCGCCCGCGGCGGTGCGGCGGGGAAAATCCGCATCGCCAGCCGTGAAATGGCGGAACGCGAAATGGAGCACGCCGCCCGCGAAAAGGCCTGTTTCATCGGCATGGGCGAACCGGACTATCCGCCGGCGCTTCGGAGCATCGACTATCCGCCGCCACTCATCTGCGTCAAAGGCAATCCGGGCGTCCTGACCCAGAATGCGGTGGCCATCGTCGGCTCGCGCAACGCTTCGGTTAACGGCATGCGGCTGGCAGGCCGGTTTGCTGCCGGGCTGGGCAGTGCCGGATATGCCGTCGTTTCCGGCCTCGCACGCGGCATTGATGCTGCTGCCCACCGGAACAGCCTTGCAACAGGTGCCATCGCCGTTTTCGCCGGTGGCGTGGATGTCATCTTTCCCGAGGAGAACGGGGCGCTGGCAGGCGAAATTCTGGAAGCCGGCGGCGCTCTCGTTTCAGAAATGCCGATGGGCTGGAAGCCGCGTTCGAAGGATTTTCCCCGCCGCAACCGTCTGGTGGCCGGTATTGCGCACGGGCTGCTCGTGGTGGAAGCGGCACGGCGCTCCGGCTCACTGATCTCGGCCCGCCTTGCCAATGAGGCAGGCCGCCCGGTCTATGCCGTGCCGGGCTCCCCTCTCGATCCACGCCACGAAGGCACCAACTGGCTGATCAAGCAGGGCGCGATGCTGGTTAGCGATGCGGACGAGATTATCAGCGATCTAGCCGATTCCCTGCCGCCGGCCGGCAATGCCTTCTGGAGCGGTGGAGCGCAGGAAGACGACATTGCAGAACCACCGGCCCCGGAAACCGGCGATACGCGCAAAGCCGTGCTTGACGCACTCGGCCCCGAACCGGTGGAAGTCGATGACATCATCCGTTTTACCGGCGCCAGCACCGGCCAGGTTCAACTGGTACTGATCGAACTCGATCTGGCCGGCCGTATTGAGTGGCATGGCGGCAACCGGGTGAGCCTGGTGTAGGCTGAACCAGGCTTGCTAATCCTCCGGTTCCTTCAGTTCGATGTTGAACCGGTTGACCTGCAGGGCGCTCGAGGTTTCGATCAGTGCCATGTCGATGAGGTAGGAAACCATGGACTCGTCGATGGAATCAGCAAGTTTTTTCAGTTCGGTCAGCATCTCGTTTATATAGGCGAGCTTCTCGATCTTCAGATCGCTGCTGATGTGGGTGTTTTCCACCATTGCCGCCAGGCGGCTATCGACAACTGCCGGATCGTCGGGATGAAAGATGTCCTGTTTGCGATCTGAGTTTTCTGCTGTCTCTTGGTTGTCCGGTTGCAAATACCCTGACGGCTTGCTGGCGGTCATCGGTTACTCCACGCTTGCGTGGTTGCCGCCCTTTCGTTGCTTTTGCGCGCCCTGTTAATACAAGCCCGCTTTTGCGCCTGCTGCCCGGCTCCCCAACTCGCCACTGTGGTGCAGTTTGCAATTGCCTAAAATCTTAACGTGTATATTTTTTCATTGCAATCGGTAATTGTTTTTCTCCGCGATTGCCAGCCGGCGGACAGGAATTTTGCCCGCCACCCTTGACGGATCGCCTTTGTACCGCCAAGTCAACGGCCCGTTCATAGCGTTATCGCAGCATTGCAGCGGCGGGCGGATCGAAGTTCCAACCGCAAATTTGCCAGATTTAACAAGCCGAAGTGTCGTATGGGCCAGAGTGTCGTAGTCGTCGAATCGCCTGCCAAGGCGAAAACCATCAACAAGTATCTGGGTTCGGACTATACCGTCCTAGCCTCCTACGGCCATGTGCGAGACCTGCCGCCCAAGGAAGGGTCCGTCCTGCCGGAAGAGGACTTCTCCCTGTCCTGGGCCGTCGATTCGAAGTCGAAAACCCGGCTCAACGACATTGCCAAGGCACTGAAAGGCGCCGACCGGCTGATACTCGCAACCGACCCCGACCGTGAGGGCGAGGCGATCTCCTGGCATGTGCTGCAGGTATTGAGCGAGAAGAAGCTGCTCAAGGACAAGGAAATCCAGCGCGTCGTCTTCAACGCCATCACCAAGCAGTCCGTGCTCGATGCCATGGCCAATCCGCGCGAGATCGACGGCGATCTGGTGGATGCGTATCTCGCCCGCCGGGCGCTCGACTATCTCGTCGGCTTTTCGCTTTCGCCGGTCCTGTGGCGCAAACTGCCGGGTGCACGGTCCGCGGGCCGGGTGCAGTCAGTGGCGTTGCGGCTGATCTGCGACCGGGAAGCGGAAATCGAGGCATTCAAGCCGCAGGAATACTGGTCGATCACCGCAATGCTGAAAAACGGTGCGGGTGAGGCTTTCGAAGCGCGGATCGCAGAGTTTGCCGGTGAAAAGCTGCAGCGCCTGGATATTACCTCCGAGGAACAGGCCAACGAGATCAAGACGCTGCTGGAGGCTGCTGATCTTTCGGTTAGCCGGGTTGAATCCAAGCCGACCAAGCGAAATCCCTATGCACCGTTCACCACCTCGACCCTGCAGCAGGATGCCAACCGCCGCCTCGGCTTTTCGGCCAGCCGCACCATGCAGATCGCCCAAAGGCTGTATGAGGGCATCGACATCGGCGGCGAAACGGTGGGCCTGATCACCTATATGCGTACTGATGGCGTACAGATCGCGCCGGAGGCCGTGCCTGCCGTACGCTCGCAGATCGAAACGCAATATGGCGCGCGCTACGTGCCGGAAAAACCGCGGCATTACTCCACCAAGGCGAAGAACGCCCAGGAAGCGCATGAGGCAATCCGACCGACGGACGTCAGCCGTACACCGAAGGATATGGCGGGCTTTTTGAACGACGAGCAGATGAAGCTCTACGAACTGGTCTGGCGGCGCACCATAGCTTCGCAGATGGCCTCTGCAGAGATCGAGCGCACCAGTGTCGATATCACCGCAAATAGCGGTGGCAAGCAGGCGATGCTGAGGGCAACCGGCTCGGTCATCCGCTTCGACGGCTTTCTGGCCGCCTATGAAACGCAGGCTCCCAGCACAGGCGGAGAGGATGATGAGGACGGCAAACGCCTGCCGGCACTTGCCGAAGGTGAAGCCGTTCAGCGCGAGAGCATCGAAGCCAAGCAGCATTTCACCGAACCGCCACCGCGCTATTCGGAAGCTTCCCTCATCCGCAAGATGGAAGAACTGGGAATCGGTCGCCCATCGACCTATGCCTCAGTGCTTTCGACCTTGCAGAACCGCGACTATGTAACCCTCGAGAAGCGGCGCTTCACGCCGGCTTCCAAGGGCCGGGTCGTCACCAGCTTTCTCGAAAGCTTCTTCAAGCGCTATGTGGAATATGATTTCACTGCCGACCTTGAGGAAAAGCTCGACCGCATCTCGGCTGGCGAACTGGCGTGGAAGGATCTTCTGCGTGATTTCTGGAAGCAGTTTTCCGCCAGCATCGAGGGCATCAAGGACCTGCGCGTCTCGCAGGTTCTCGACATGCTCAACGAGGAACTGGCCTATCTCGCCTTCCCGCCGAAGGACGACGGATCCAATCCGCGCGCCTGCCCCAAATGCGGTGACGGGCAGTTGTCGCTGAAGGTTGGCCGGTTTGGCGCCTTTATCGGCTGCTCGAACTATCCTGAATGCAACTTCACCCGTCAGCTTGGCGCGGGCGAAGAAGCCGACAGCGAGGACAACGGCCCGAAAGTGCTGGGCCGCGATCCCGAAACCGATGAGGAAATCACCGTGCGCACCGGCCGCTTCGGCCCCTATGTGCAGCGCGGCGAAGGCAAGGAAGCGACACGCGGCTCCATACCGAAGGGCTGGGACCCGGCAGACATCGACTATGAGCGCGCCATGCAGCTTCTGTCCCTGCCGCGCGAGGTAGGCAAGCACCCGGAAGACGGCAAGCTGATTACTGCCGGGATCGGGCGCTACGGACCCTTCGTGCTGCATGAAGGCGTCTACGCCAATCTCGACAGCCCCGAAGAGGTCTTTACCGTCGGGCTCAACCGAGCCGTCGACCTGATTGCCGAGAAGGCTGCCAAGGGCGGGCGGCGGGGCGCCGCCAAATCGCTCAAGGATCTGGGTGAACATCCCGATCTCGGCGGCATGATTGCCGTCAAGGACGGGCGCTACGGGCCTTACGTCAATCACGGCAAGGTCAATGCGACGCTGCCGAAGGACAAGGATCCGCAATCGGTAACGCTCGAAGAAGCCGTTGCGCTGATCGCCGCCAAGGCAGGCGCCAAGGGCAAGACCAAGACGACGAAGAAGAAAGCAACCGCCAAGGCCAAGGGCTGATCTGAATGGCCCGCGGCCCGTCCCGTTCGAACAAGGATCGCAAGCGCCAGGAGCGCGGCGTTCCAAGCCGTGAGGCAATCCTCGACTACATCGCTGAAAATCCCGACATGGCAGGCAAGCGCGAGATTGCTCGCGCCTTCGGCATCAAGGGCGCTGCAAAGATCGACCTCAAGGCGATGCTCAAGGAAATGACCGAGGAAGGTCTCATCGAGCGCCGAGGCAAGCGGCTTTCGCGGCCCGGCGATCTGCCCCGTGTGACCGTTCTCGACATCGTTGCCCGCGACCGCGAGGGCGGGCTGCTGGCAAGGCCAGCAACATTCGACGGTGATGACGACAAGGCACCGACCGTCCACATGCGCCGCCAGAAATCGGGCGAGATGGCCGCTGGTATCGGCTCGCGGGTACTGGCACGCATCGAGCGCGATGATGGCACCTATCACGGACGCATCATCAAGGTGCTGGAAAAGCAGCGCCGAGCAGCCCTCGGCATTCTGCGGATCGGAGAAAACGAGGCACGCATCGAACCGATCTCCCGCAAGCAGGAAGAGCTGGTCATCCCCACCGATGCGCTGGGTGATGCCAAGGACGGCGATCTGGTGGAGGTGGAGCCTCTGCGCTCGACCAGCCGCTACGGACTGAAGCGCGGCAAGGTGCGCCAGGTGGTGGGTTCCGCCATCACCGAGCAGGCCGCCTCGATGATCGCCATCCACGCCAATGATATTCCCCACATCTTTCCGGAAGCGGCGCTTGCCGAAGCGGAAGCTGCCAAACCCCTGACTTTGAAGGGGAAAGACAATGCTGCTGAAACCCATGAAGACTGGCGCGACCTGCCGCTGATCACCATCGATCCGGCCGATGCCAAGGACCATGATGATGCCATTCACGCCATGGCGGACCCCGAAACCGAAGGCGGGACCATCATCACGGTCGCCATCGCCGATGTGAGCTATTATGTGCGGCCCGGCAGCGCCATGGACCGGGAGGCGGAAAAGCGCGGCAACTCGGTCT
>JAGRLQ010000309.1 GCA_020441735.1 Nitratireductor sp. | reverse complement strand
TCATGCCGCCCATCATTTCCATCAGCGAGGCAATGTTGTCTTCCGGCTCGCGCTTGTCAGCAGACCGGACAATGCCGCGCCGGGCCATGTCACCACGCAGCTTGGCAAGCGGTTTTTCGTTGAGAAATCCGGTGAGGTAATAACTGGCAAACGGCAGCAACTCACCCCGGCCAAGGCCGATGAACAGGGTGTTGAATTCCCGCTCCGCCGTTTCGGCGGTCGTTACGCCCGCAAGCCGCGACAGGGTATCCATGGTTTGGCCGATCGGCGAATTGCCGGGCTTCAGATTGGCGATCTGGTTGAGGAGAGAGGCGTCAGCGGGCCTGGCCAGGAGAAGGCCGAGGAAATCGTAAAGATCGGCACGCGCCTGATCTTCAGGGTCTACAACATGCAGCTTGTGGACTGCTGACATTCAGCCTGCGCCTCCCAACGCATGGCGGCGGCTGCAGGTCTTCGGCGCTGTTCTCTTCTGTCAGATAAAGCTCGTCAGGACTAGGTGAACCGCATTCTGCGTCTTGGGATCACCTGTCCCGCGTCTTCAATTTCGCCGGCTGCTGCCTGTGTTTCCTCAATGTCGGATGCGACATTTTCGCCCGATTCAGTTTGCAATGGAAGGTTTGAGCCGGTCAATAGCCCATTTTCTGTTTCTTTTCCGGCACTTTCCGTTTCGTCAGGACTCATGCCGGTATCTGAATCCCCGGCAGATTCGGTCATTTCCTCCATGCTTTCCGCGGCTTCCGCCTCCTTCTCCGCCTCGGCCAGCTTCATCACATGTTCGAGCATTCCCTTGCCGACCTGATAGGTGGTCTGCAGGTTTTCGATGACGGTGGCCTTGTCGGTATAGTCCTCGCCGTACTCGATCAGCCCGTCGAGATTGGCAAGCACCGGATTGACGGCCCACAGCCGGCGCAGCGCGCGGCGGCGCAGCCTTTGCGGCACGGCGGCAGCCAGAAAGGCTGAAAAATTATCGCCTTCCTTCATTTCGTCGGGGTCGGGGAGGCCCAGTTCTTCAAGAATCTGTTCGTCGGTTTTTTCCTCGGCTTCGGCCTGTAAGGCGGCTGTCTCCTCGGCCTGCGCTTCGGCAGTCTCCTTCGCTTCCGCCTCGCGTACGGCGGCCTTGCGCCGGCTCCAGAAGTCGCCGCCAGTTTTCTCCGAACCGCTCACTGCAACCTTCTCCCGCGTTTTGTGCTGGGCGTGCGATAGACATCGCTCAACTGGCGGATGCGGGCATCGCCGACGCCGTCCTCCACCTTGTCGATGCGTGTCTTGTCGCGGCGGCGTTTGACGAACTGTTCATCCTCGTGGTGCTCCCTGATGAACTCGTTGATCCAGGCAATGACACCGGGCGGCATCGGTACTTTTTCGACGATTTCCTCGCCGGTATCGGCATAGTCCTGGCCTTCGTACGGCGAGGCCGTCACGAGCAGCACTTCCATGGGATGCTGCGGTGTCTCGCTTTCGCGCAGAATGACGTAAAGCGAAGGCACTTTCTCCGACAGTGCGGTGAGATATGCTTCCGTGTCGGTGCGGTAGAGTTCGAGCGGCACGGTGGCTGCGTGATACTCCACAGCATCATTCTCCTCACGCAGTATCTGCCATTCCGCGGGTCCCGCGCCGGGCAACACCGAGACAGGCTTCCAGACCCATTTTGCCCAGCGCGTTACGCCCGGCAAGCGGCGGACAACAACGCCCATGGGCATGGATTGAGACTTTGACTGCTCCAACTTCGATACTTTCCGGCTGTATGGCCGCCTGCATCCGCAGGACCGGCATTGCATCAATCTGCTAGATGTTGGCGCCGGTTGTAAAGGCTTGACACGGACTGCCCTACTCAACCTAGATGGCTGAGAGGAAATATTGCTGTGGTCCGAGGCGTGAGAAGCAAACTCCCGCGCGGGCTGCGTGAAAGGGATCGTATGACCGGGCGCAAGCTCATTTTATGCGATTGTCTGGGAAGCCAGACGGTCGATCCAGGCAAGCTGGAAGAAGCCACGGGAATTGCCTGTTCGCGCGTTCATACCGCGCTGTGCATGGAACAATCTGCTGCCGCTGCAAAGGCGATCGAAGAAGGCGGGGCGATCATCGCCTGCCAGCAGGAGCGTCATTTTTTCGAGGAATTGGCCGGTGACCTGGATGCGGGGATGCCGGAATTTGTCGACCTACGGGATCGCGCCGGCTGGTCCCAGGATGATCGTTCCAATGCGCCCAAGATGGCGGCACTGGTTGTCGATGCCATGCTGGAGCCGCCTGCTACCAAGGTGCGCGATGTCGAATCTGCCGGTCTGTGTCTGATTCTGGGTGATGCGGAAGTTGCATTGAGCGCTGCGCGGCAATTATTCGATATGCTCAACGTCACCGTTCTGCTGGAGCCCGGCGCCGATGCAGGCGATGGCGACGACCGCCGTTTTGACGTCGTTCACGGCAGGCTTGCCGGCGCAAGTGGCGCCTTTGGCAGCTTCGAGGTCCACATCGAGGCGTTGCAGGAGCGCGTTCGGGGTGGCCGGGGTGCACCGCAACTCACTGAACCAAGAGCGCGTGCAAAATCCACCTGTGACATCATTCTCGATCTTTCCGGGGGACAGCCGCTCTTTTCCGCCCATGAAAAGCGGGAAGGCTATCTGCGCGCCGATCCGAAGAGTGCCGAGGCGCGGATAGCCGCCATCATCGAAGCCTCGCAGCTGGTGGGCACGTTTGAGAAACCGCTCTATGTGCGGCTGGACCCGCAGCTTTGCGCTCATTCGCGAGCACAGAAAACCGGCTGCACGCGGTGTCTCGATCTTTGTCCGACCGGTGCAATTACGCCCAATGGCGATCACGTCGAGGTCGATGCGATGGTTTGCGCTGGCTGTGGCGCATGCTCTGCAGTTTGTCCTTCGGGGGCGATTTCCTACGATGCGCCACCGGTTGGTGCGGTGTTCAAGCGTATCGAGGTGCTTGCAGGCACCTGGCGAAAGCTGTCGGAAGATGCGCCGCGCCTGCTGGTGCATGATGCCGGTTTCGGGGCGGAAGTAATCCGGCTTTCCGCTCGCTATGGCAAAGGCCTGCCGGCGGATGTGATTCCGATGGAGGTTTCCTCGCTGGCAGCTTTTGGCAATGCCGAAATGCTGGCGGCGCTGGCAAGCGGCTTTGCCACCGTGACGACGCTTGTCTCTCCGACCACCGAAAAGGATGGACTTGGCTTCGAGGTTGAACTGGCAAATGCCATCGCTGGAGAGGGGAAGGCATTCCTGATCGAGCCAGGCGAACCCGATGCGCTGGAAGAAGCGATCTGGGTCGAAGAGGTGCCGGATGCGGTAGCAGAACCGATCCTGCCGCTTGGCTCGCGGCGCCAGGTCACGCGGCTGTCGGCAAAGGCACTCAACGGAGAGGATGCCGTCATCGCCTTGCCGGAGCGTGCACCGTATGGCTCGCTCAATGTCGATACAGACGCCTGCACACTCTGCCTTTCCTGTGTGTCGCTGTGTCCTTCCGGCGCACTGGCTGACAATCCGGACATGCCGCAGCTGCGCTTTCAGGAGGATGCCTGCCTGCAATGCGGCATCTGTGCCCATGCCTGCCCTGAAAACGCGATTGCCCTGGTGCCGCAGCTCAATCTAGCCGGCGAGGCGTTGTCGCACCGAGTCGTGCATGAGGAAGAACCGTTTGCCTGCATCGAGTGCGGCGCGCCCTTCGGTGTGCGCTCGACGGTGATGCGGATCACCGAGAAGCTGGCTGGCAAGCACTCGATGTTCGCCAGTCAGGATGCAATCCGCATGATCCAGATGTGCGATGATTGCAGGGTCAATGCGGCCTATCACTCGGAGAACAATCCGTTTGCCGCGGGCGAACGGCCAAGGGTGCGGACCACCGAGGACTATCAGTCCAAGCGCAAGGATCACTGATACCGGCCGTTATTGCACCTTCAGGGGTGAACCCAGATCGGCGGGTTCGATCGTGCGGACAAAAGCGAGGATCGCCTCAATATCCTCTAGTGACAGTTCGAGCGGCGCGATCGGCGGCGGGCGCGTTTCGTCGAATGGCCCGGTTACTTCCGCGACGATGGTGAAGGAGGGGTGCGGGTTGAGCGCATAGAAGCCTTCGAACCGGCTATCCCAATCGGGAAAGCTGCGCATCAGGGCAAAGGAAGGTGTCGAGCCGATGGTGGTCATGCGTGTTTTCTCGTTGACCATGTGGCAGCGGCCGCAATGGCGTTCGGCAAGGCTTTCACCAAGCACCGCATCGCCGGTGGTCTCGGTGGCTGCTTTCTGAACCTTCTGTGCAGCGGCTGGCGTGAAGGGTTGTTTTCCCTCAATGGTGAAAGAGGCGAGGGTACGTTGACCGATCTCGCCGATAAGCCAGTCCTCGAACTTTTCGGCACTCGCGCTGTCCGACCCGGCATTAAGATACCAGTTGTTTTCGGGACCGGAGAAAACCAGCCGGCCTTTTTTGTCGTTGTTGAGGCGGATTGCCGCCGTTTCCGATTCGCCGACCAGTTCCGTTCTTGTGCCGGTCTTCAGTGAAAACCGGGGAAGAAGATATTTCAGCAGGCCGGTTTCGAGCAGGCTTGCAGGCGCGCTTAACCGCAAGGCGCCGTCTTCCGCCAACACATCCGATGCAGCGAATACCGGCATTACCAGTGCCAGCATGGCTGCCGCGGCCCTGCGCATGATGTCTCCTCCCATGCTGCTGGTATTGTTCCAAGGCTGAGGCTACAAGGCTAAGGTTATATGAGCGGTCCCGTCAATGTGGCGGCAGAAATGACAGGAGAGAGTGGTGAGTGAAGACTTCAATATGTCCATGCGCAAATTCCTGAAGCAGGTAGGCGTGACCTCCCAGCAGGCGATCGAGGAAGCGATGCGCAAGGCTGGCGATACATCGGGCAAGACGTTCAAGGCAAAAATGGTGCTGACGATCGAAGAGCTTGATCTGAAGCACGAAGTCGAAGGCAAGATCGAAGGCCAGTCCTGACGTGACGCTTGGCAGAGAAACCGTCCTTGAAACACTGAAAACGATTTCCGACCCGGCAACGGGCGAGGATATCGTTTCGGCAGGCATGGTGCGGGCATTGCAGGTCAACAGGGATTCCGTCCGTTTCGTTCTGGAAATTCCACCGGACCGGGCAGGGGAGATGGCAGCGGTTCGCGATGCGGCGGAAGCAGCGCTTGCTGCCCTGGAAGGTTGCAGCTCGGCGCAAGTCGTGATGACGGCACATTCATCCACGCCGCAGCCGGAACCAAAACGTGAGCCGCAACCGATCCGGCCGGATCCGGCGCCTGCAGCGGCAGGCCCGCAGAAGGTTCCGGGGGTTGAACGCATCATCGCAGTCGCATCCGGCAAGGGCGGCGTCGGCAAGTCGACGGTTGCCGCCAATCTCGCCTGCGCGCTTGCAGCCGAAGGCAGAAAGGTCGGCCTGCTCGATGCCGATGTCTACGGCCCTTCGCAGCCGCGCATGTTGGGCGTTTCCGGCAGGCCTTCCTCGCCAGACGGCAGAACCATTCTGCCGTTGCGCAATCATGGCGTGACGATGATCTCCATTGGGCTGATGACCGATGGTGACAAGGCCGTTGCCTGGCGCGGACCGATGCTGATGGGTGCGCTGCAGCAGATGATGAGCCAGGTGCAGTGGGGCGCGCTCGACGTTCTGCTGGTGGACCTTCCCCCGGGAACCGGTGACGTGCAGATGACGCTTGGCCAGAAGTTCAAGGTGGATGGGGCGGTCATCGTTTCGACGCCGCAGGACATTGCGCTGATCGATGCACGCAAGGGCATCGACCTGTTTCAGGAGATGGGTATTCCGATCGCCGGTCTGGTCGAAAACATGTCGACCCACATCTGTTCGCAGTGCGGCCATGAGGAGCACCTCTTCGGCCATGGTGGGGTGGCGGCGGAAGCAGAAAAGCTCGGCGCTCCGCTGCTGGCGGAAATTCCGCTGCATCTCGATATCCGCACAGCAGGCGACAGCGGCGCACCGGTGGTCGTGGCGCATCCTGACTCGCGGGAAGCCGAAGTATTCAAGGCCATGGCCCGCAGGCTTGAGGAAGGCGGTTATGCATGAGTGACCTGACCTTCCCGCCACTGTTTGCCGGTGAGGAACTGAGTGGCCGTGCCGACCCGTTCGAGCGGGCAAAGGCGCAGGCGATTGCCGGGTGCGATCCGGGCACGATCGTCTACAATCTTTCGAAGGAAGCACTGCGGGCTGCCATTGTTTTCGGCCCCGAGGTGCCGCTTGAAGATGCAATGGCGATGCTGCCTGCCTGCGGCGTCGGCTTTCAGAACGCGATGGGTTCTCTGGCGCCGCCGGAAGTTGCGGTGCATCTCGAATGGGGTGGCGGCATTCGCATCAATGGCGCGCGATGTGGACATCTGAAGCCAAGCGCTTCAACGCAGGACGGAGCCGCGGAGCCCGATTGGTTGGTGATCGGCCTCCATCTCGATCTGCTGTTTTCCGGCGCTGCGCCTGGTGACGATCCGGACACAACTGCACTCTATGAGGAGGGCTGCGCTGATGTGGAGGCACAAGCTCTGCTGGAGGCATGGGTGCGGCACACGCTTTACTGGATCAACCGGTGGAGCGATGAAGGGGTGCGGCCACTCCATGCCGCCTGGCGGGAACTGGCTCATGATCTCGGCGAGCCGGTTCAATTCTGCAGCGTTTCGGGAACCTTTGTCGGCGTGGACGAGCAGTTCGGCGCCTTGCTAAGGGATGGGGAAAAGACCCATCTTGT
>JAGRLQ010000308.1 GCA_020441735.1 Nitratireductor sp. | reverse complement strand
CCGAGACCCCCTTGAGCTTGGCCATCTCGATATAGGGGCTGGCGAGCAGGCTGATGATGGCGGCGCGCGTCATGCGCATCATGTGGGCGACAATGACCAGCGTGAGCGTCAGGGCCGGAAGCGAAGTTCGGTAAACCCGCTCCCAGAACGGCGTGTCGTCTGTCACGTTTGCCAGAGACGGGAACCAGGGATTAAGCGAAGCGAGCAGCAGGATCAGGATGTAGGCAACGAAGAATTCCGGGGTCGAGATCGTCGTCAGCGTCGCGGCGTTTACGAAACGATCGTAGAAGGAGTTGCGGTACAAGGCTGCCGTGATGCCGAGGAACAGTGCCAGCGGTACCGAGATGATCGCGGCATAGGCTGCGAGGAAAAGCGTGTTCCACAAGCGTGGCGCCACCAGATCGACCACTTCCCGAGAGCGGTCGACGCCGGAAGCTGCGCGGCCCGAGAATGACGTGCCGAAATCGCCCTGGGCAACGGATGCAATCCAGTCGACATAGCGAAGCCATGCAGGCTTGTCCAAGCCCAGTTCGCGGCGAAAAGCTGCTACCGTGTCTTCCGTTGCAGCCTGTCCGAGAACCGCTTCGCCGAAGTCGCCGGGCAGCATTTCAATGGATGAAAAAATGATGAGGGAGACAAAGAAGAGGGTAACGACACCCAACCCCAACCGTTGCAAAACCGTCGCCAAGACCGGATGCACGCCATTCCCTCCAGATTGTTCGCCACCCCGTTTTTGGCGCTGCCGCAACAGCTTAACGGGACAAGGCGGGTTCCTCCAAGATATAAAGTAGACAGCCGGACGGCTGGATGTAAAGGCCCATCAGGAAGATTGTGGAAATCTGGACAGAGGTGTCCGAAAAGCGGCCCCCGAAGGGGAAATCTGTCATCGCATTGTTCGAATTACGACATAAACTGGTTGCAGACTGATGCTTGCAGTGTCGCGCTTTCACTTATTATGGCGCTCGCAGCACAGTACCCGAGCGCTCTTTTCCGGGGGCAAACGGCCCGACCGGGTATTGCGGGCAGGGATCAAATCTTCCTGTCCAGCCTTGACGAACTGGACAGAATTGTCTCGGATGTCGGGAAGCTCTGAATTCCCGCCGGTTATCAAGAACCGGCGCAAAGAGAATTGTTAGGTGGATGCCACAAGGAGGAAAACATCCAATGAAGAAGGAAACCTATCTAAAACGCCAGGCAGCCCTGCTGACGGCAGGTCAGATCGACCGCCGCCAGTTCATCATGGGCGCGCTGGCCGCCGGCGTCATCCTGCCTTCGGCAATGACCATGGCCGACACCGCCATGGCAATGGCCAACAAAGGGGGCACGCTCAAGTTCGGCAAACGCCACGGCTCGACCACCGACTCGCTCGATCCGGGCACCTATGAAAACGGCTTCATGACCCAGACCGGCTACATGTTCGGCAACCACCTCACCGAGGTTGGTGAAGACGGGAAGCTGCGACCGGAACTCGCCGAGAGCATCGAAGCTTCCGACGATGCCACGATGTGGACCTTCAAGCTGCGCTCTGGCGTCGAGTTCCACAATGGCAAGGCACTGACCGGTGAGGACGTGGTCGCGTCTTTCAACCATCACCGTGGCGAAGATACCAAATCAGCCGCCAAGGGTCTGCTGTCTGCGGTGACAGACATCAAGGCTGACGGCAACAACGTCACCTTCACGCTGGAAGCACCGAACGCCGACTTCCCCTACATCGTCAGCGATTATCACATCGTGATCATGCCGTCCGCCGACGGCAAGGTTGATGCCACTGCCGGCATCGGCACCGGCCCGTACATCATCGAGAACTTTGAGCCGGGTGTACGCGTGATCGGCAAGCGCAACCCGAACTACTTCAAGGAAAACGCCGCACATGCCGACAGTGTCGAGTTGATCTCACTGCTTGACGTGACGGCGCGCCAGAATGCGCTGATGAACGGCGAAGTGCATGCAATCGACGGTGTCGACCCGAAAACCGTCGCGTTGCTGGGCCGCAATCCGAACATCGAAATTCTCGAGAGAACCGGCACGCTGCACTACACCTTCCCGATGCGGGTATCGATCGCGCCATTCGACAACTACGATCTGCGCATGGCACTGAAACTCGCCGTCAACCGTCAGGAACTTGTCGACAAGATTCTGCTTGGCCACGGCGCTGTCGGCAACGATACACCGATCTCGCCGGCAACCAGCTTCTATGCCGACCTGCCGCAGCGCGAGTTCGATCCGGAAAAGGCAGCCGAGCACTACAAGAAGTCGGGTCACAGCGGGGCGATCCCGCTGTCGGCTGCCGACGCCGCCTTTGCTGGTGCAGTGGATGCGGCGCAGCTTATTGCCGCTTCCGCCAAACAGGCCGGCATCGAAATCGAAGTGGTGCGCGAGCCGAAGGACGGCTACTGGTCCAACGTCTGGAACAAGAAGGGCTGGTGCGCCTGTTACTGGGGCGGCCGTCCGACTTCGGACTGGATGTATGCTTCGGCCTATGTCAACGACACCGAGTGGAACGACACCGACTGGCGCACGGGCGCAGCCTGCGACCGCTTCAACGAGCTGGTCAAAGCCGCACGCGCCGAGCTCGACGAGACGAAGCGTGCCGCCATGTACAAGGAAACGCAGGAAATCCTGCGCGACGATGGTGGAGCGCTGGTCCCGATGTTCGCCAACCACATCATGGGTGTTTCCAAACAGGTCGGCCACAGCGAAAACGTTGCGGCCAACTGGGAAATGGACGGCAACAAGGCGCACGAGCGCTGGTGGCTCAACGCCTAATCGGACTTGTTCCGGCCGGGTGCAAGCACCCGGTCCGAACGGCTTTTATCAATGAACGGAAAGCGGCGCAGCGATGCGCCGCTTTTTTATGGCTGCGGCGTTCCGGCACGCATCCGTTGCCGGCGGCACAAAATCAAGCTGTCTGAAAAAATTGGCGCACCCGAAGAG
>JAGRLQ010000307.1 GCA_020441735.1 Nitratireductor sp. | reverse complement strand
CAGCGCATCGCCATCGCCCGCGCGCTGATGCTCAATCCGAAAATTCTTGTGCTGGACGAACCGGTCTCGGCACTGGATGTATCCATCCAGGCGCAGGTGCTCAACATCCTGATGGATCTGCAGCAGGAGCTGGGCCTCGCCTACATCTTCATCAGTCATGATCTGTCAGTCGTGCGCCACATCGCTGACGACATCATGGTCATGTATCTCGGCAAGCCGGTGGAAACCGGTCCCGCTGAAGCAGTGTTTGCCGATCCGCGCCATCCCTATACCGCTGCCCTGCTCTCGGCGACGCCATCGGCCGATCCGGCTGGCGAAAAACACCGCATCAAGCTTGAGGGCGAGCTGCCCTCACCGCTCAATCCGCCGCCGGGCTGCCCGTTCAATCCGCGCTGCTGGCGCGTCCTCGACAAGTGCCGGGAAACAGAACCCGCATTGGAAGGTAAAGGCGATCACAAATGCGCCTGCTTCAACCAGATGGATAAGCCCAGTGGATAAGCAAGTGGACAAGAATGCCCGCTGATATCCGGGCCGTCCGTCCCTTTTCACTCTGCCGCTCATGGATGTTTGTGCCCGGCGCCGATGAAGCGCTGTTGAAACAGGCCTCCACCTGCGGCGCGGACGTGCTGATCCAGGAACTCGAGGACTTTACCCCGCCGGAAAAGCGCGATGCGGCACGGTCGCTGGCAACGGACACCTATAATGCCTGGCGCAAGGACGGTGCCATTGCTGCCGTACGTATCAACCCAATGGCAGATGACGGGATTGCCGATCTTGCCGCCGTGATGAAAGGCAGGCCCGATGTCATCGCCTTGCCGAAGGTGCGCCATGCCGGCCACGTCCGCGAGTTGGATGAAGCCGTAAGCGAGCATGAAATCCGCCTCGGTATTCCGTCCGGCGCGGCGAAACTGCTGCCCAATGTGGAATCTGCCGAAGGGCTGGTGAACACGCTTGCCATCGCCACGGCCAGTGAGCGGGTCATCGGCTGTCTGCTGGCGTCCGAAGATCTTGCTGCCGATCTTGGTGCCGAACGCCTGCCCGACTGCAGCGAGCTCGATTATGCGCGTCAGCGCTTCCTCATCGAATGCCGCGCCGCCAATGTCATCGCCGTCGATTGCCCTTTCACCTGGGCAGATGAAGATGGCGTTACCGCTGACACCAAGCGCGCCCGCCGATGGGGTTACCGGGCAAAGAGCGCGGTCTCCCTCGGCCACGCACCGCTGATCAATACCATCCTTACACCCGGTGAGGCCGAAGTGGCTGTGGCGGAACGCATCGTTGCCGCTTTCGAGGCAGCAAAAGCTGCCGGAAGCGCCAATGTGGAACTCGACGGTTCGCTGCTGGAAGTACCCACCTACACGGCGGCCAGGCGGCTGCTGGAGCGTGCCGAAGCATTCGGCAAATTCGAGTTAGGCTGAGCGCTTAGAACAGTATCCCCGGCAGCCAGGTCGAGACGGCGGGCCATATCCACACCAGAAGCATGCCGATGATCTGCAGGCCGATGAACGGCGCAACGCCGGCATAGATATGCCCGGTGGTAACTTCCTTCGGTGCCGCACCGCGCAGGTAGAACAGCGAAAAACCGAAGGGCGGCGTCAGGAAGCTGGTCTGCAGATTGATCGCCAGCAGGATGCCAAGCCACAGCGGGTCATGCCCCATCAGGATCAGCGTCGGTGCCACCAGTGGCAGCACGATAACCGAGATTTCCACGAAATCGAGGAAGAAGCCAAGAATGAAGATGAAAGCCATGGAAAACAGCAGCGCGCCGGTTGCTCCCCCCGGCATGGACTGAAGGATTTCGGCTACCCGCTCCTCACCACCCAGTCCGATGAAAACCAAGGAGAACATGCCCGCCGCCAGAATGGTGGCAAAGATCATCGACGTCATGGTCAGCGTCGAATCGACCACGCCATGCAGTACGCGCTTGCGCCACAATGCCCGCAGCGCCAGAAATATGGCGACGGCGCCGGCAATGGTCAGCAGGATGTAAGCGCCACCGGCGAGATAGGAACCGATGCCAAGATCGCTACGCTGGAGGCGGACCGGAAAGAGACCGGCACCGATCCCTAGCACAACCAGTGCAATCGTGCCGATGATAATGAGACGCGGGCTGAAACCGGCCCGGATGCCGGCCATCAGGATGGCGCCGACCGCCCCGACGGAGGCTGCTTCCGTCGGCGTTGCAATGCCACCAAGAATGGCGCCCAGCACCGCCACAATGAGAAGGATCGGCGGCACCATGGCCGAAAGGATCGCACGCAGTTCCGGGCGGCCTTCCGAAAGGCTCGCAGGTGGCATGTCGCCCGGCCGGATCATGCCGCGCGCCAGAATGTAGATGAGATACAGCCCTACCAGTACGAGGCCCGGCACGAGGGCTGCGGCAAAGAATTGCCCGACGGAAAGTGCCTCAACGGCGAATTTGCCCTGCTCGTACTGCGCCTGCTGAAAGGCATTCGACATGACATCAGCGAGGATGATCAGCAGGGTCGAGGGCGGAATGATCTGGCCCAGCGTACCGGCGGTACAGACGATACCGGAGGAGATGCGCGGGTCGTATCCCGCCCGCAACATGGTCGGCAATGCGATCAGCCCCATGGCGACGACGGTGGCACCCACGATGCCGGTGGAAGCCGCCAGCAGCGTCCCGACCAGCACGACCGAAATGCCGAGCCCGCCATGCAATTGGCCAAAAATGCGCGCCGAGGTATCGAGCAGTTCCTCGGCAATCCGGCT
>JAGRLQ010000306.1 GCA_020441735.1 Nitratireductor sp. | reverse complement strand
GCGCGCAATGCCTTTATTACATGGGGTGCAACCTCAATAGCGCATTCGGTGGCGCCAGAAAAGGGTCACGCCTTGATCCGCGTACCGGCGCTGCTGCCCCTGAGCAGGGCATAGACATGGGAGGCGATAGCGGTGTCCTGCGCCCCGGTGCCGGTTAGATCGCAGATCGTGATGGCGTCTTCGCTGCGCCGTCCGGCAACTGCGCCGCTGGCAATCGCACCCAGTTCCGGCGGCGTTCCCTGCTGCCAGAAACCGGCTTCGATGGCGCTTCTGAGTTCACCGAGCAGTTCCGTCTGGCTGACGCGGTCGGCAATATAGAGATCGGCAGCGGCAATCGCCTGCGGATCGATTTCATTCTTGCCGGCCTGATCGGAACCCATAGCCGTGACATGCAGGCCGGGATGCAGCCATTCGGCTTTCAGTACCGGTTCGCGCGCCGGCGTCGTCGTCACGACAAGCTGGCTTTCGGCAACGAGTTTTGCCGGATCGGCTTCGGCGCGGGCCTCAATGCCGAGCAGGGCCGACAGGTCCGCCGCGCATTCTGCGGCCTTCGAGGGGTCGCGTCCCCAGACCAGCAGGTTCTTGAATGGCCGCACCAGATGGGCCGCCTGCATCTGCAATCGCGCCTGCACGCCGGTTCCCATCACACCCGCCGTTTCAACGGTTGCCGGGGCCAGATGGCGCGCCGCCACGGCGCCCGCTGCCGCCGTGCGGATATCGGTCAGATAGCCATTGTCGAGAAACAGCGCCTGCACCAGTCCGGTCCTTGCCGAAAACAGGATCATCAACCCGTTGAGGCTCGGCAGGCCCAGTTTGGGATTGTCGAAAAAGCCCGGCGACACTTTGATGGCAAATCCGTCAAAGCCCGGAATATAGGCGGTCTTCACGTCCACCTCGCCATTGGCTTCGGCGAGTTCCATGGAAAGAATGGGCGGCATCACCACATTGCCACCGGCCAGCGCCACAAAGGCTTCCTCGACCACGTTGACGGCCGTCGCATCGAGCTGGACGGCCTGGCGCAGTTCCGCCTCGGTGACGATCAGGATTTCATTGGCCATTCCGTTCTCCTCGCATTCCCTAGGCTACCAGCAGATCATGCCGGCTGCCAGGTGCGGCCTTCAACCTTCATGCCGTCGAGATCGATATCCCGACCGCAAACGATATCGGTGAAAATCTTCATGTCCACATTGCGCCCGGTGACGATGGTGGCAACCGCACCTGATGGCTTGAACTTGCCCGACAGCACCGCAGCAAGGCCGACAACGCTCGCGCCTTCGGCCACGATGCGGTCTTCATAATAAAGCGCCTGCATGGCGGAATAGATCTCCGCTTCACTGACCAGCACCACCTCGTCGAGCAGCGCCTTGCAGAGGGGAAAGGAAAGCCGGTTTTCCATGCCGATCCCGCCGCCCAGCGAGTCGGCCAGGCTCGCCACCTCGTCAATTTCCACCGGCTTTCCTGCCTTGATCGAGGCATCCATCGCAGCACCCCGATCCATGGAGATGCCGATGACGCGGATGTCCGGTCTGATCGCCTTGGCGGCAACGGCAATGCCGGCTGCCAGCCCGCCACCAGAAAGCGGCACCAGAATGGCTTCAAGGTCCGGTTGTTCTTCCATCACTTCCAGCCCGATCGTGCCTTGTCCGGCGATCACATGGGGATCGTCGAATGGCGAAATCTCCACATAGCCTTCTTCTGCGGCCAGGCGCTGGCTCTCGGCGAGTGCATCATCCTGGCTTTTGCCGGTAATTCGTACATCGGCGCCCAGCGCCTTGATGCCATCGATCTTGGTTTGCGGCACCAAAGACGACATGCAGATCACGGCTTTCATGCCGCGCTTTCTTGCGGCATAGGCAACTCCGCGCCCGTGATTGCCGGTCGAGCAACAGGTCACGCCGGGCGTTTCCGGCGGCAGTTGCAGTACGGCATTGGCGGCACCGCGCAGCTTGAAGGCACCAATCGGCTGGGTGCTTTCCAGCTTCAGCAGAAAATCATGACCGCAAACCCCGCTCATGTAAGGCGACGGAACCAGCGGCGTTTGGATCGCCGTTCCGGCAATCATTTCTCGGGCGGCATGGATGTCGGCAAGGGAAAGGGACATGAACGGGCTGGGCAGCTACTTTGGAAACAGAACTCACCGCCAAGCGAGCATGGCCGCAAGGGTCAAGTCAACACTCCACCACATTGACCGCGAGCCCGCCTTCCGACGTTTCCTTGTAGCGGGCGTTCATGTCGATACCCGTCTGGCGCATGGTCTCGATACAGGCATCAAGCGGCACGAAATGCTTGCCGTCGCCCTTCAGCGCCAGGGATGCTGCCGTCACCGCCTTCACCGCGCCCAGCGCGTTGCGCTCGATGCAGGGTACCTGCACCAGCCCGCCAACGGGATCGCAGGTCATGCCAAGATGATGTTCGAGCGCGATCTCCGCGGCATTTTCCACCTGTTCCGGCGTGCCGCCCAACACCTGTGCCAGGCCTGCTGCCGCCATGGCCGAGGCCGAGCCGANNCCGACCTCGCCCTGGCAGCCGACTTCGGCACCGGAGATCGAGGCATTGTGCTTGATGATGCCGCCGACGGCAGCAGATGCCAGCATGAAATCGCGAATGCCCCTGGCATCGGCATCTTCATGGAAATGCAGATAGTAGCGCAGCACGGCCGGCACGACGCCAGCCGCGCCATTGGTCGGTGAGGTGACCACCTTGCCGCCTGCAGCATTCTCCTCGTTCACCGCCATGGCATAGACGGCCAGCCAGTCATTGGCGAGCAGCGGGTTGCGGCGGTTCGATTGCCACTCTTCCTGCAGCTTGTCATGGATGTCCTTGGCGCGGCGGCGCACCTTCAGCCCGCCCGGCATGATCCCGGTCTGTGAGATGCCGCGGTCGACACACCGGTCCATACAACTCCAGATCAGGTCGAGCTTGTAGTCGAGGTCCTCGGTGGAATGATGAACCTCCTCGTTCGCCCGTTTCATGGCGGCAATGGAAAGGCCGGACTTTGCCGCCATTTCCAGCATTTCCTTCGCGTTGCGGAAGGGAAAGGGAACGCCCGATTCCACCGGCGCCTTTTTGGCGGTTTTCATCGCTTCCAGTTCGGCTTCATCGACTACGAAGCCGCCACCGATCGAATAGTAGACGCGGCGCAGCAGCAACTGGTCGCCGGAACCGTATGCCTTGAACTGCATGCCGTTGGCATGGCCCATGAGCGGCGTCCGGCGATCCATGACGAGATCGGTTTCAGGATCGAAG
Source organism: Nitratireductor sp. (assembly GCA_020441735.1). GTDB lineage: Bacteria > Pseudomonadota > Alphaproteobacteria > Rhizobiales > Rhizobiaceae > Salaquimonas. The sequence continues at coordinate 4,131 of JAGRLQ010000306.1, read as the reverse complement.
CGGTAGGCCGGATGACCGGCTGGATGGACTCTCTTCTCGCGTGCCACCCGATCGATGATGCTGTCCATCTGATCGGGATCGACGGTATCGGGCAATTCGCCGGCAAGCCCAAGAACAACCGCCCGGTCGGTGGCATGGCCGACGCCGGTATAGGCAAGCGAGCCATGCAGGGAGCATTCGATGCGTTCCACCGATGCGCCTTGCGGCCGCGGCCAGTCACCGTTCAGAATTTCATCAAGAAACCGCGCAGCAGCGCTCATCGGCCCCATCGTGTGGGAACTGGAAGGACCGATGCCGATCTTGTAGATGTCGAAAACGGAAAGAAACATTGCGGTTGTCCGGTTGCAATTGCGGCAAATTATACAGAATGCAAACCGGAAAATAGTCTGGGCGCGTCATTTGCCTGCCGAAATGGCACGCTGGTCAACCTTCGGGCCGGTCAAAGCCTGCCGGCTTCATCCAGATAGATCTTCCGCAATCCCTTCACCGTCTCGCCGACCTTGCCATCGCCGATGGGTGCACCGTCGATGGAAACAACCGGCATGACAAAGGCGGAAGCGGAGGTGACGAAGGCTTCCTTCGCGTCCTGTGCCTCTTCCACGGTGAAGGGCCGTTCCTCCACCTTGATCTGGCGTTCGCGGGCAAAGCGCATCACCGCGCGCCGCGTAATGCCGTGCAGAATGTCGTTCGACAATTGCCGGGTTACCAGCGTGCCGTCTTCCAGCACGATCCAGGCATTGTTGGAGGTGCCTTCGGTTACCTGTCCGTCCTCGACCAGCCAGGCATCGTCCGCGCCCTTGGCCTTCGCCTCTTCCTTGCACATGGAGGGATAGAGAAGCTGCACCGTCTTGATGTCGCGGCGATGCCATCTCAGATCGGGCAGGGTGATAACGGACAGTCCCTTGTCGGCAGCCGGGTTCTCGGTCACCTTCTTTGCCTGGGTAAACATGACGAGGGAGGGCTTGGCGCCCTTGGGATAGTTGAAATCCCGGTCGGCGGCGCCGCGCGTTACCTGAAGATAGAGCAGGCCTTCCGTCAGGTCGTTGCGCTTCAGCATTTCCATCTGGACGGCTTCCACTTCCTCAAGCGGGCAGGGCGCATCCATGCCAAGCTCATCGAGCGAGCGCTTCAACCGCTCCAGATGCGCGCCATTGTCGATGAGCCTGCCATCGATCACCGAGGAAACCTCATACACGCCATCGGCAAACAGAAAGCCCCGGTCGAAGACGGAAATCTTTGCCTCTTCCTCGGGCACATAATCGCCATTCACATAAACAATACGGCTCATCGTACTTCCTTACTGAACGTCCCAGTAAAGCGGGAACATGGGATCGAAAACGGTAACGTCGCCATCACCGGTGTGGATTTTTTCAGGACATGCAACCGGCTCGTCGCGTTTCACCAGTGTGATCCTGTCCTCATTGGGCTCAAGCCCGTAAAAGGCAGGGCCATTGAGCGAGGTGAAGGCTTCGAGCTTCTCAAGCGCCTTGTCCTCCTCGAACACATGGGCAAGGCAGGAAAGCGTGTTGGGCGCGGTAAAGATGCCGGCACAGCCGCAGGCCGTTTCCTTGTTGGGATCGCTGTGCGGCGCCGAATCGGTGCCCAGGAAAAAGCGCCGGTCGCCGGAGGTTGCCGCGCTGCGCAGGGCAAGGCGATGCTCTTCCCGCTTGGCAACCGGCAGGCAATAGTAATGCGGCCGGATACCGCCTGCGAGAATGGCGTTGCGGTTGATGATGAGATGGTGCGTGGTGATTGTCGCGCCGAGGCTTTCTTCCTGCGACAGGACATAGTCGATGCCCTGGCGCGTGGTGACATGTTCCATCACCACTTTCAGCCCGCTGATGCGCCGTCGCAGCGGATCGAGCACCGTGTCGATGAAGACGGCTTCCCGGTCGAAGATATCGACGGACGGGTCGGTCACCTCTCCGTGGACGCAGAGCGGCATGCCGATCTCCGCCATCTTCTCCAGCACAGGATAGACCTTGGTGATGTCCTTGACGCCGCTTGCCGAATTGGTCGTGGCGCCGGCCGGATAAAGCTTCACCGCCGTAACAATACCATCCGCGAAGCCTGCGGCCACATCAGCCGTGTCGGTATCCTCGGTCAGATAAAGCGTCATCAGCGGGTTGAAGAAATCTGCCTTCGGCTTGGCGGCCAGAATGCGCTCGCGATAGCGGATGGCATCGGCAGTGGTGACCACCGGCGGCACCAGGTTGGGCATGATGATCGCCCGGTGAAAATGCCGCGTCGAGGAGGTCACAACGCCTTCCAGCATCGCGCCGTCGCGCAGATGCAGATGCCAGTCATCGGGTTTGTGAAGGGTCAGGCTGGTGGTCAATGGTGGTCCCCGGCGGGTTGATCACTTTCAGGCGGGTCTTAAGCCGGTGCGCCTGCCGGGTCAATCGAAAGGCGCTGGGGCGCTGCCCTTAACACCGGTGCCGCTACTTCAGCTTCTGCCAGAGGATCAAAGTGCTGGGTGCAGCAAGCTGCATGAATGGATGCTTACAAGATCAATTCAGGCATGTTCGCTTGACCTAAAGTAGCTTCAGGTCGGTATGTACCTGATTGGAAAGGTCAGATCGCATGAGAATTTCAGAAGTTGCAGAACGCTGCGGGCTCAGCATCTCTACAATTCGCTTCTATGAGAAATCAGGACTTTGTCCATTCGTTCAGCGAGGCGCTGACGGCAAGCGCAAGTTCTCGAAGGCTGATTCCGATTGGCTGGAACTACTGGCATCGCTCCGTTCCACCGGGATGCCTTTGGAAGAAATGCGGGCTTTTGCAGAGCTCTACGCGTCTGGCGACGATAAGATCGCTGAGCGCAAAGCTGCTCTGTTGGCGCATAGGCGACGCCTTGACGACCGACAGACAGAACTGGATCGGTGCCGTGTGATCCTTGATCGAAAATTGCAGCGCTACGCCGAGATTATGGAGGATCAGGCATGAAAATAATCGTGGTCGGTGCAGGTGGTGATATTGGGAAAGCTGCTTGCAAAGAACTTCAACAAAGGCACGATATACTCACCGTGGGACGTTCTGCCGGGGACTATCTCGTTGACATAAGCGATTTAAACGCGGTGAAATCGCTGTATGAAGAGGTCGGCAATTTCGATGCGGTTGTGTCATGCGCAGGCGATGCCGCCTTCGTGCCTTTGGCTGATATGAACCAGGAGACTTTTATGATCGGTCTTCGCCAAAAGGTCATGGGACAGGTAAACCTTGTCCTTGCCGGACTGGACTTCATTTCAGATGCCGGTTCGTTCACCCTGACAAGCGGCGTTCTTGATCGCGACCCAATCCGAATGGGTTCAAATGCAGCAACCGCAAACGGAGCACTGGCGGGGTTCGCCAAGAGTGCAGCTATTGAGATGCCGCGTGGGTTGAGGGTGAACGTGGTCAGTCCAGGAATGCTGGATGTGTCTAGTTCGCGCTATGGCGCGTGGTTTCGTGGTCATAAACCGGTTTCATCCCATGATGTTGGGCTGGCATACGCAAAATGCGTAGAGGGCGCCCTGACCGGGCAAGTTGTCATTGTGGATTAGCTGGCCAACTGCAGGCAGATTCACACCCGCCCGAACAGGATGTTGCCGACCAGCCGGTCGCGTCCATAAATGTCATCGAAAGTCTGCAGCTTCCCGTCCTTCACCCAGGCCGTGAAATAGGTCAGGTGCACCGGAATCGGATGCTGGAAGTTGACGCCCTTGGTCTGCTTTGTTGCCAGGATCTGATTGATCTGGCCCGCTGCGGGGTTGCCGTCCAACTGATAAAGCAATTGGGCAAACTCGAGCGGCTTGTGGACCCGGATGCAGCCATGGGAAAGCGCCCGGTTGGATTGCTCGAACAGGTTCCGGTTCGCCGTGTCGTGCAGATAGACATTGAACTTGTTGGGAAACAGGAACTTCACCTGACCGAGCGCATTGGTCGGCCCCGCCGGCTGGACGATCTTGTAGGGAAAGCGCTTGCCGTTGACGGACTGCCAATCGATCTGGGTGGCGCTCATGCGCGGCGCATCAGCCTTCCAGCTTGCGTAAAGGTCATAGCCCTTTTTCTTCAGATAGTTCGGGTCCTGCCGCAGTTTGGGAAGGATTTCGTTGCCGGCAATGGATGGGGTCACCGTCCAGGTCGGGTTGA
>JAGRLQ010000305.1 GCA_020441735.1 Nitratireductor sp. | reverse complement strand
TCGAGGTCGGGCAATGGCAGACGCCAACCTGTGCCTTGCCCAGCCGCCGTACTTCCTCATCGTTGAAATGAATGCCATGGGCAAGCCAGGTCCTGGAGTCCAGCCAGCCGGTTTCCTCCAGATAGTCGACCGGGCGGCATTTGAACTTCTCGATGCAATAGGCATCCTCGTCATGGGTTTCGCCAAGATGGGTGTGCAGGCGGCAATTGCAGGATATCGCCATCGCCGCCGTCTGTTTCATCAGTTCGGTGGTGACGGAAAACGGCGAACAAGGCGCCAGCGCCACCTGCGTGAACGCTCCTTCGGTCGGATCGTGCCATGCCTTGATGACGCGTTCGCAGTCGGCGAGGATTTCTTCCGTCGTCTGCACCACGCTGTCGGGCGGCAATCCGCCATCCTTTTCCGACAGATCCATGCTGCCCCGGTTAAGCGTCATGCGCATGCCGAGCCGGCCGGCCTCCTCGACCTGGATATCCATCGCATCGTCGAGACCGGCGGGAAAAACATAATGATGATCGGAAACCGTCGTGCAGCCTGACATCAGCAGTTCGGTCAGCGCCAGCCGTGTCGCCAGACGGAAGCTGTCGTGATTGAGCGCCTTGCCCCAGACCGGATAAAGCGCCTTCAGCCAGTCAAACAACTCCTTGTTGATCGCTTGCGGGTGCGCCCGCGTCAGCGTCTGGTAGAAATGATGATGTGTGTTGATCAGCCCGGGGATCAGCACCAGCCGGCTGCAATCCACGGTTTCGGCGATATTCTGCGGCTTTCCGCCGGCAGGCACCAGTTCAACGACCTGCGCGCCTTCCACAACCGCGCCGCCTTCCGCGCCCCGCGCCAGGATGGCGAGCGGCTGCTTCAGCCAGGTTCTCTTTGAAGTGTCAGCCATCTTACCGGTTGCTCATTCTCTCTTCGCCTGTCAGCATATCGGAGCGGTGCATGCAACAAAACTGTCATGTTTTTGTCGCACAAGCAGGCGGAAGTCATCCGGCGGGCTTGCAGCGCACAGCGTGAACACGGCAGAATCGGGACCATGACAGCCAACGAAATTCCCCCCCTTTCTTCGCGCGTGCTGGCAGTCGCCGGCAAGATCCGTCAGAAGCGGATTGCGGAACTCGCCGAAAAGGGCCTGTCGGAGGGCCATGACGACTACCTGCTGGGTATTCACCGCAATCCCGGCATCACCATGGGCGACCTCGCCGCCCTGCTGGAGATCAGCCCCTCCTCCACCACCAAGATCGCCATCAGGCTGGAAGAACTTGGCCTGATCCGCCGCGAAGCCTCGCGAATCGACAATCGTCAGAACCATGCCTTCCTTACCGATGAGGGCACGGCGCGGGCAAACGAGATCGCACTCAGCCATGCCGAATACGACGCCGAACTGGCAAGCCAGTTGAAGGGCAAGGACATGGAGCGCCTCGTGCGCATTCTCGACCGGATGGAAGGCCGTGATGAACCTGTCGGCAAAAAGCCCAGAAAAGCCGGAAAGAAAAAGGATCCCGGCAGCAGCAAAAAGCCGAAGAAAGACAAAAAGGCGAAATAGCCCCTTACCGGTTCGCCGCCCGATGACCTGCCGGCGCTTTCCCGCATCCGCTTGACGGCAGTGGCTTTTTCCTTGCACTTGCACCTGCGATATCCAAAATAGAACGTCACGCTACGCCTCTGCCCTGCCCGGCAGGTGTGCGGAAAGCGGATCGGCGGCGGCAATGTCCGCGTGAACTGGGGAGGGCTGCATTGGGCAACAAGGTTACCTTATCGACCATTGCAGAATCCCTTGGCGTTTCCACAGCGACCGTTTCCCTGGCCCTGCGCGACAGTCCGCTGGTTGCCGATGCAACGCGCGAAAAGATCAAGCAGGCCGCCGCCCAGTCCGGCTATATCTACAATCGCCGCGCCGCCAGTCTGCGGACCTCGCGCTCCGGCATTGTCGGCGTTCTCGTTCCCGACATCATGAATCCGTTCTTCGCCGAAATCCTGCTTGGCATCGAGGAGGAACTCGGCCTCAACCGCCAGACCTTTTTCCTCTGCAACCATCGTGACGACATATCCGTCCAGAAACACTTTCTCGAAACCCTGCTGCAGTTCGGCGCTGATGGCGTCATCGTTGCGCCTGCCATCGGCACCACGGCGGAAGACATCAAGGCAATCGAGAACACCGGCCTGCCCGTCGTCATGGTGGCACGCTGGGTGCAGGGCTCGCGCGCGCCCGTCTATCGCGGCGACGACAAGAAGGGCGCCTACATGGTGACCCGCCACCTGCTCGAACTCGGCCACCGGAAGCTCGCCTTCATCGGCGGACGGCGCGGCACGTCGACCGGCCATGACCGCCGCGACGGCTTTCTTGCTGCCCTCGAACAGGCCGGCATCGAACCCGACCCCTCGCTACAGGTCGGCACCGAGCGGACCCGCAAGGCGGGCTATGACAGCGTGCGCAAACTGTTCAGCGAAAAGCCCGGCTGCGCCACGGCGATCGTCTGCTTCAACGATCTGCTGGCGATCGGTGCCATGAGCGGCCTGCGCTCGCTCGGGCTTGAGCCTGGCAGGGACGTCGCCGTTACCGGCTATGACGACATCGCCGAAGCCGAGATTTCCGCGCCGACGCTGACATCCGTCTGGAACGGCCAGCAAAAGGCCGGACAGCTCGCCGCCCGCGCCATGCTTCGCATCATCGACGGCGAGACCGGCACCGGCGAGGACCGGCTGATCGAGCCGGAACTGCGCATTCGAGAATCGAGCGGCGAGAAGATCGCCTGACGCTAAATCCTGGAACCCGACATGCTGCACACCATTCCCGGTTTCGACCGCATCGGCGAGGAAAACGCCTTCGCCGTGCTCGCAAGAGCCACCGAACTTGCCGCTTCCGGCATGGACGTCATCAATCTCGGCATCGGCCAGCCGGATTTTCCCACCCCGCCGCACATCGTCGAGGCAGCCATCAAGGCGCTCAAGGACGGCCATCACGGCTATACGCCGGCAAACGGCATCCTGCCCTGCCGCGAGGCGGTTGCCCGCCGCATGCTTTCGACCACCGGTGTGGAGGTGTCGCCCGAAAACGTGATGATCGTGCCCGGTGGCAAGGTGACCATGTTCGCTGCCATCCTGATGTTCGGCGAGCCCGGCAGTGAAATCCTCTATCCCGATCCGGGCTTTCCCATCTACCGCTCGATGATCGAGTTCACCGGCGCAAAGCCGGTGCCGATCCCGATCCGCGAGGAAAACGGCTTCGCCTTTTCCGCCGACGAGGCCCTGTCGCTGATTACCGACAAGACCCGCCTCATCATCGTCAACTCGCCCGCCAACCCGACCGGTGGCGTCACGCCCCGCGCCGAGATCGAGAAATTCGTCGCCGGCCTCGAGCGCTTTCCCGAGGTCGCCGTCATGTCCGACGAGATCTATGACGCGATGACCTATGACGGCGAGGAACATGTCTCGCTGCTGACCTTTCCCGAAATCCGAGACCGGCTGATCCTGCTCAACGGCTGGTCGAAAACCTGGGCGATGACCGGCTGGCGCATGGGCTGGTCGATCTGGCCCGATATGCTTTACGACAAAGTGCGCAAGCTTGCCGTCAATTGCTGGTCCTGCGTCA
>JAGRLQ010000304.1:1126-3167 GCA_020441735.1 Nitratireductor sp. | reverse complement strand
TGTCCGGCGAGCGTTAACGCGACCTTACCGAAAAAGACTGAATCCGAAGTAAATGAAGTGCGGCAGGAAAATGGCATCCAGCTTGCGGCGAAGCGAATGCGGCACTGGGTAAGTGTCAGGAATTTTACTGCTCGGCACGGTTAACAAACGTGGTTAACGCAATATTTACGCGGCGCGGCGATGGTTCCCCAACGAAAGCTTAGGGGGCTCTCATGCGGTTTGTGGTACTTCTGCTTGCTGTTCTGCTTGTGTCGTGCGCGACACCAAAAAGCGAACCCAATTCATTTTATTCCGGCGTTTACGTTCCCGGAAACGTGCTGATCGAGGATGGCGGCGCCTACCGCTCGACAGCTTCGGTTTTCGCCAAAAAGGATGCCGGCATTGCCCGCAAAGCGGCTTTTGCCAGGCTGCTGCTGGAGGCCAAAGAGGCCGGCTATGCCTACTTCTCGATTGCCGACGAGGATCAGCAGGCGGTCATCGGTACCCGCTACACCATTGCCGGAAAGCTGTTCCGCGAGGCGGCTGCCGATGCAGCGGTCTATCCGATCGACGCAATCAAGCGGTTGTTGAAAGGACTGCCGATCCGCACCCTTGAGGAAATCGCCGCCGAACGGCGCAGGAAGGAAGCGGCCAAGGCAGCCCGTCAGCGTGCTGCTGCGAAAAAGCAGGCTGCGGCAAGAACCAGTCCGGGTGCCGGACAGCAGGCGCCTGCGGTAGCAGCACCGCGCTCCGGCGCAACTGCTGCCGAACCCGCCGAAGAGGGTGGCCCGGTCATCATCATGGCGCCACAGGACATCACCGGTTCGATCCGCAAGGCCGATGGGGGACAAGTACCGGTCAACCGACCTGTTGCGGGTTCATCTGCAAATTCGACCGTTGTGCCGCTGGCCGCAGGCAATGATGCTGCAGGCCGTCCGCAAAGCTTGATCGGTATTCCTACGGGCGTTTACCTGCAGCGAAACTGACCCCGCGAGTGTTTGCCGGCTTTCCTTTTGGGAACCTTGACGGCTTCGTGGTGATTCACCCGCCGAATCATGCCACATGGGCGCAATGGAATTTTCTGTCGAACAGGACCGTGCGCTTGTCGCGGTGCAGCAATGGCTGAAAGCCGGGGACCGTCAGGTCTTCCGGCTTTTCGGTTATGCGGGAACCGGCAAGACCACGCTGGCACGCCATTTCGCCGAAGCGGTGGATGGTGAAGTGCTTTTTGCTGCCTTTACCGGAAAGGCGGCGCAGGTGCTGCGTTCAAAGGGTGCGCGCAAGGCTTCAACCATTCATTCGCTGATCTATCGGCCGCGTGGAGAGGAGGAAGTCGAGGATGAGGAAACCGGCAACAAGAGTATCGCGCCGACCTTTTCGCTCAACCGCCGTTCGCCGGTTTCGGAAGCGAAACTGATCATCATCGACGAGTGTTCGATGGTTGACGAGGCGCTCGGGCGTGACCTGCTGTCCTTCGGCACGCCGGTTCTCGTGCTGGGCGATCCCGGCCAGTTGCCACCGGTCTCCGGCGGCGGTTTCTTCACCGAATACGAGCCGGATTTCCTGCTTGAGGAAATTCATCGCCAGGCGCGCGACAATCCGATCATCGATCTTGCCCAGCAGGTGCGCGAGGGTCGGCAGATCATGTATGGTGATTATGGTGCGACGGCCAAGGTGATTTCCAAGACAGAGGTAACGACCGATCAGGTGCTTGCCGCTGACCAGGTGCTGGTCGGCACCAACCGGACGCGGCGGCGCTACAATGAGAGATTGCGGCAGTTGAAAGGCTTCGACAGTCTGTTTCCGCAGGCGGGCGACAAGCTCGTCTGCTTGCGAAACGACACTGCGAAGGGCTTGCTCAATGGTTCGCTATGGACGGTCACCAGTGCCGCCAGAACGGTGAAGTCATTCATGAACCTGCTGATCCGGGCGGAGGATGACGGCATCGAGCGCTATTCCGCCAAGGTCAAGGTGCTGAAGTCGGTCTTCGAGACGCCTGAAGCCGATATTCCGTGGCAGGAGCGCCGCCGCTACGATGATTTCGACTACGGCTATGCGCTGA
>JAGRLQ010000304.1:0-1115 GCA_020441735.1 Nitratireductor sp. | reverse complement strand
CAAGGCGCAGGGCTCGCAATGGGAAGACGTGATGCTGTTCGACGAAAGCCGGGCCTTTCGCGATCATGCCCAGCGCTGGCTTTATACCGGCATTACCCGGGCCTCCGAGTGCATCACCATCGTGCGCTAAACCAATTCCGGTTTCTCCGGTCAAAACGGTGGTGCTGCGGGCTTTGCCGGCTGTCAGCTTTCGGACGCTTATTTACCAGCAGTTAACTATACTTCGCCAATAATCCGGTGACCCAGGTGGGGAAGGGCCGGTATGAAGAAAAAGTTCAATTTGCATAGTGGCTGGCATGGCTGGATTTTGCGTGCAGCGTATGTGTTTGCGCTGGTCGCCATTCTGTCAGTTTCATACCGCTTTTATCAGCAACAGAACGCGCAAAACCGCGATATCAACGCCATTCGCGGTATGTCGGACAGGTTCGCTGTTCTGGATGCTGAGTTGCTGGCTTTCGCTGAAAAGGCACAGCGGGTTTCCGAAACCTTCGCCAATCCCGAGGACAGTCCGTTTCTGACTGCCATGATGGCCGGCATGTCGCTCAAGGAGCGCAAGGCATTTCTGCAAAACCAGCCGGTTGACAACGATATCGTGTCACCCCGGACGGGCTTGCTGTTCTATCAGGACAAGGCGGAGAAGGCCTTTGACCTGTTTCTTGTTTCCTGGCGGCAGGCTGGCGGCGAACTGAGTGGCTTTCTGGTGAAGGGTGCGCGCTTTGCAACGATCGATGACCCCTTCAAACATCATGTTGCGCTTCTCAATTCGAGCCTGATCGAAAGCACGCGCTCGAAAAAGGATATCTATTGGGCGTCGCGCCAGATAGCGGAAAACTACAACAGTTTCGTACAGCCGACGAATGCTCACTTTCAGAACCGCATCCGTCTGCTGCTCGATCAGGGAGCCCATTCCCAGGGCAGGTTGCTGGAAAAATACCTGTTGTTCGGCCTGGGGCTGGTTGCTGCGCTGCTTTTTCTGGTTTTCATTCCGGTGGATGTTTTTCTGCAGCGGTTGCTGCACAAGCTTGAGGACGAGCATTCAAGAGCCGAGCAGGCGCTGAAGAAGGCGGAAGCTGCCGACAATGCGAAATCGGAATTTCTTGCCAATATGAGCCACG
>JAGRLQ010000303.1 GCA_020441735.1 Nitratireductor sp. | reverse complement strand
AGAACGAGCAGGTCAGCGTGCAGCCTACCTGCGAGGAAATGCACAGCGTACCGCGCCCCTCCTCGGGAATGTAGACAGTCTCGACCTCCACCGGCTTGCCCGCGCCGCGCGGTGGAAACCGCAACAGCCATTTGCGCGTGCCGTCGCCGGAAATCTGCTCCTCGACGATTTCCGGCCGTGCGATGGAGAATTTCTCCGCCAGCGTCGCCCGCAACTCCTTGCCGATATTCGTCATCGCGGCAAAGTCCGACACGCCGCGGATATAAAGCCAGTGCCAGATCTGCGAAGCCCGCATGCGCGCCTGCTTTTCGGCAATACCGGCCCCGATCAGCGCCTGCTGCATCTGCGGCCGTGTCAGACCGATCAGCACCGGCTTTTCAGCCTGCGATGCAGAAAGCCCCGAAGGTCGGGTCTTGGGATCGGAAAGGTCGAGGGAGACGGTCATCGTCAAACCACCCGCTCAGAAGGAGAGGTTCGGAATGATGTTGTAGGCGATGATGCGCTGCAGAAAGAAGATGCCGAAGATCAGGATGATCGGTGAAATGTCGATCGAACCGAGATTGGGCATGATGCGCCGGATCGGCCGCAGCACCGGCTCCGTCATCTGATGCAGGAAATTGCCGATCATGCCGACGAACCGGTTGCGCATGTTGACCACGTTGAAGGCATACAGCCAGGAAAACACCGCGCTGGCGATGATGATCCAGATGTAGAAATCCAGGGCGAGATAGATGACTTCAAAAAGCGCGCGCATTCGGCATGTCTCCGGTTTTGCTCCAGATAGACGTCCTTGCGGCCGGATTCAAGCAAAGCCGCGGTTGGCAGCGCTCAGCTTCTGTGCGCTTCCGCCGGGCCGACCCAGTGATCGAGAAAGTGTTTCAGCCAGCGCCGCACGTCCGGATCGTGCTGGAAACGCCCGTCGATATGGGCGCGCCTGGGCTGCGCCCCGGTAAGCGAAAACCGGTGCTCGGCCCGCACTGTCCAGCGATAGAGCATCGCAAACGTCAGCTCGGCGTGAAACTGCACGCCATAGGCATTGTCGCCTACCTTGATCGCCTGGTTTTCGTATTCATGGCCCCTCGCCAGCAGCTCCGCCCCCGATGGCAGGGTGAAGCCCTCGCGGTGCCACTGATAGACCATGTCCGGCCATTCCATCAGGCTGCTGCCATGCTCGGTCGGCACCAGCGGATAATAGCCGATCTCGGCATATTCCCGGTCATTGGCCCGCACGGTTCCGCCCAGATGTTTCGACAGCATCTGCGCACCAAGGCAGATGCCGAAAAACGGCTTGTTTTCCTTCAGCGGCACGCCGATCCAGTCGATCTCGCGCTTGACGTATTCCTCATTGTCATTGGCGCTCATCGGCCCGCCGAAAATGACCGCGCCGGCATGCGCCTCCAGCGTTTGCGGCAAGGCGTCACCAAGCGGCGGGCGGCGGATGTCGATATCATAGCCCATCGTCTCGAGCATCATGCCGAGCCGCCCGCAGGAAGACGTCGCCTGATGCAGCACGGCCAAAACCTTCGGCCGGCTGGCGCCATCCGCATCATTGCCGTTCTTCAGCGCTTTTCTGGGAGTTTTCAAAAGCACGATTCAGCTTTCCCCGTCCTGGCCTTCCGAGCCGGGCGCCATTCTTTGCCGAACACGCTGCTTCATGGCGATGCGATCGGGCGATTCCACATGCAGCAGTTGCGCCACCCGCCATACCACATTGTCCTCGAACTCGTGCAACTCTCCGTCGGCAAACACCATTTCCCAGAGCCGTTCGATCATGGCGATGCGCTGATCGCGGTCCAACCGCTTGTTGAGCAGGGAGGTGAACCGGTAGAGATCCACCGCCTCGCTTTCCGCCTGGCGGGCGGCATCGAGCAGTTGCGAAAATGCCTCGTCGTCGAGGTCGTAGCGCTCGCTCAGCACGCTGCGCATGCGCTCGATTTCCACATCCCGCACATTGCCGTCGGCCACAATGACGTGAAACATCAGCGCTGCTTCAGCCAGATGCTGCTCATCGGCAGCAGCAGAGCCTTCTTCCGTTTCACCCTGATCGAGCAGAAGCGCTTTTATTCGGTCAAACATTGTTGATGATGTAACCCGGGTTGCGGCCAACGTAAAGCCACTCCGGATGAGCTTGACGTGAGCAGTTACAGCGCCCGCAGCCAGAACTGCATCACCTTGCTGCTTTCCTGCGCCTCGCTGATATCCTTCCAGGAATAGCTGGCCGTAACACCGTCGAGTTTGCGGTAGCCGCGCTTTTGCCAGAAGGTATCAAGCGGCCGGTAATCGGCAGGCCGGGCCGGGTGATTCTCCGGCCGCACCACGGCGCAAAAACAGCAATGGGTCGCGCCAAGCGCGCGGGCATGGGCTTCCCGCGCATCGAAGAAGGCATGGCCGATGCCCCGTCCGCGGTACGCCGGCAGTAATACCGATTCGCCGCAGTAAAAGAGTTTCGACAGATCGTAGCCGAGCCCGTCGAACGCGGCAGCAAATTCCGCCTCATGTTCCAGCATCGGCGTTCCGGTTGCTGCCCCCACCAGAAGGTCGCCGTCAAAGGCGCCGGCGACGATCGCGCCTTCTGCCTGGCGGTAGGTTTCCAGATAACGCGCCTCGTAGGCATCGTCGCCATCGTAGAGATAGGGAAACTCGGCAAACACCGTCACCCGCAGGCGCGCCAGATCGGGAATGGCCTTTTCCAGCGCCGCGCCGGTCAGCGTCCTGATGGTGACGCCATCCCTCATGCCCGGTCCCCGATCCCTCAACCGGAAACCTGCCGGATCCAGTCCTGCAGATTGTAATAGGTCGTTACCCGGGTGATCCTGCCATCCTTGAGCGTGAAGAAGGAGCCGGCAGGCAGTTCATAGCGCTGGCCCCTGGCCTCAGGCAGGCCTTCATCGGTTTTCAGATAGGTGCCGGTGACGAGAAACTCGGCGGCAGCCCGTGTGCCGTCTTCATTGGAGAAAATCACCAGATCGGAGAGTTCCTCCTTGTAACGATCCGCCATATGGGCATTGAACTCCCGGAACTTTTCAATCCCGGGACGCACCGGCCCCTGATTGACATGGTGTTCGACCTGTTCGTCCAGCAGGTCTTCAAGCGCTGCCATGTCGCCCCGGTTGAAAGCATCGAAATAGGCCTGGATGGTGGTTCTGGCTGACATGCATGGCGCTCCTTGTTGTGCGCCGGTTTCCTAATGCATCCGGTGGGGATGTGAAAGAAGAAATGCTTCACCCTTCTTCGTCATTCCGGGGCGCGGGAACCGTGAACGCGGAATAACGGGCGGACAGGCATGTCTCACCGTTCACGCGCCGCATCCACGACCGTGTCATGAGAAAGAGCTTGCGG
>JAGRLQ010000041.1 GCA_020441735.1 Nitratireductor sp. | reverse complement strand
GCTGCATGTTCATGATCGACCAGGAAGCCGAAAAGGTCGGCACATTGCCTGCGGCATGCCAGGTGGAACCCGCCGTCAGCTCGTTCTTCTCAACCAGCACGCAATCGGTCCAGCCGGCCTTTGCCAGATGATAGAGCGACGAGGTGCCAACCGCACCGCCGCCGATGATCACCACTCTGGCCTGGGTTGGAAAGGCTTGATTCCCGCTTTCAGACATTTCACGCATCCCGCTGTTTTGACTCGTCTTTTTTCAACTAGTAAATCAGTGCATCAATAGGTTGGCGGCGATATGATCCAGATCACTTCCGCCGGCGCATTTCCCCTGTTTATCCAGCCATAGGGCTGGCGGTCGAACTGGAAACTGTCACCCGCCTTGAGCACATAGATCTGGCCGCCGATGATGATCTCCAACTCGCCGCTGATGACATAGCCGCCATCCTGGGTGTCGCGCGCCGCCATCACCTCGCGCGTGGCTCCCGGCGCGAAGACCGAGCGGATCATCTCGAACTCACCGCCAAGATCCGGCGACAGCAGTTCTTCCGTCAGCCCGTCCTCGGGCGATCCCATGGCCGCACGAGAATGCGCTCGTACGATCCAGCCGCGCTCATCGGCAGGCGCATCAGCATTGCGGAAGAAGAAACTCACCGGCACGGCGAAATGGGCGGCAATCGCCTTCAGGTCGGGGATGGAAGGATTGGTCTGGCCACGCTCGACCTGTGACAGCCAGCCGATGGAACGCCCCAGTGCATCGCACAGTTCATTGAGCGTCAGGCCGCGGCTCTTGCGTAGGGCGCGGATATCGCTTCCCACGTGATGCTGCGGCGCACCGCTATCGACGGCATTACCCGTGCGGTTGTCATTCAGCGCAACCTCGGAGCCATTGGCTTCCGCGTGCTGAACAACGAACGCTTTCGAATCGATGCGTCCCGCCACCGGCATCCTCCCAATACCTTCCGGCTATCATGCAACCTGAGCCAGAAATGAAATTATAGAGAATAATTTCATTTCTTCGAAAAATTGGCAAGCGTTTTCATCGCTGCCCGCACGAGAATCCTCATGCCACCGCCGGAACGGGCCAAAACAGAACTGCTTACCGATCCGCCGGCAACAAGGACGGGTAACCAAGACAGGAACAGCAAGGGGGAACCATGAAGGGAGGCCGGCAGCCGAAGGCCTTAGAAACCGGGCAAGCCCAGTTCCCGAGCCGCCTTCAGGTAGTCGGCCTCGGCACGTTTCAGCGCCGCAGCCGGATCGCGATCATCAAACACCGCTGCCTCGATCTGGTCGTTGAGGGCGCGGCGCAACAGGCTGAGTGCCTGACTGTCGGGATAGGCCGGAATGCCGGCATCGATCGCCGCAAGCACTTCCCTGGCAAGCCGGCCCGGCTTGTAGTCGTTGACCAGCCAGAGCGCCTCCCAGCCATGTTCGGCGAGCATGTCGTCATCAAGCCCCTCAAGCGCGGTCAGAAAGGCTGCCTCAGCTTCCTCGTCCGTCGCGCTGACGGGAATGGCAAACCCTTCCCACCAAAGCGTTGCCGCCGGCTTGCCGCCTTCGCCGATCGCTGGCGCCGGCAATATCTGCATCTTTCCGGCGACCCGGCTGACGGCAGGATTGTCGAGCGGCCCGGCGCTGCTGACCCAGGTTACCGCCATCGGCGCAGTAAACCGCATCAGATCGTTGAGCACACCGACGCCATCGCGTTCCCTGAAATCCTCCGGAAGATATTCCGCCAGTTTTTTCATCCGCTCAAGCGTTGCAATTCCCGTTTCCGACGAAACCGAGGGCTTCCCGCCTTCGCCGAACAATGCCCCGCCGGCACCCAGAAACTGGTCAATGAACTCCTGCGTCAGGTTCCAGCCGGGTTTGTAGGCAAGGGTCAGGGGTGCGCTGAACAGTTTGGAGTCTGCGGCCTTCAGCTTTTCAGCCGCCTTGAGCAGATCATCATAGGTCTTGGGCGTTTCCACCCCCTCCTGCACCAGCAACTCACGATGAACGATCATGGCCTTCGTGTTGGCGGCAACGGCAATGGCAACGATCCTGCCATCAAGACGGATCAACTGCCGGGGATTGAGCAGCACCTTGTAGCGCTCGGCCAGTTCGTCCAGCGGCCGCAAAAGCTTCTGGCTGGCAAGGCGGTGGAGACTGGCATTGGAAATGCCGACCAGCGAACCAAGATTTCTGTCGGGACTGCCCGGATCGGGCTCGACAGTCGCCGCATCGAACCCGAATTCGATCGTGACATTGCCGCATTGTGCCATGTGCCGTGCCACGGCGCGCCAAAGCGGATAATCGGGCAGATTGACGGTCAGCGGCGAGTTGTTGGGCGTGTTGCAGGCAGCCCTTGCATCAGGCGCCCCAAAAGCCAAAACCAGCAAGGCCATGCAAGCCAGACCGGTTTTCCACATGCCATGCATCAGGCGCCGGGAACCGACGAATGTCATCTTGGAACATGTCCCTTCACAGGTTGCCGTTTTGAAGCGGTGTCTTATCAGCTAACTTGATGCGCTTCCACTATAGACATCCGCGCCATTCGCGGATAAACACCGCGCCGAGTCCTTTTGAAGACAAATGATGAATGCCGGATGAGGCCTCGCTCCCGCATTTTTACGTTGAATTCCCCGGCCAAAGCTGGTTTTTCAGGTAAATGAGGGTACGCACGGGCATTGCCGCCCGTCATCAAGCGAATTCGCTGCCGGAAATCGCCAACGCGCGACGATGGCCGGCAAAGAGAATATGAGGTTGTAACGTGAGCACCTTTGATAAAGTAGCTGACATCATTTCCGAAACCAGCGAGATTCCGCGCGAAGAGATCACGCCGGACAGCCACACGATTGACGATCTGGGCATCGACAGCCTGGACTTCCTCGACATCGTGTTTGCCATCGACAAGGAATTCGGCATCAAGATTCCGCTGGAAGCCTGGACCCAAGAAGTCAATGACGGCAAGGCCTCGACCGAAGAGTACTTCGTGATGAAGAACCTCGTCGCCAAGATCGATGAGCTGATCGCCGCAAAGGCCTGAGGCCGCGCCGCCCTGCGGCGACCTGCAGACAATTCCACCGGAAATCAGGCCCCTCGGGGCCTGTTTTGTTGATAGCGCGTTCAAACCGGAAGACTGAAGAACCCATGCTGCTCGAATATTTCCAGATGATTGACCGGATCACCAACGTCGATCTCGAGGAAAAGGTCATGCTGGCCCAGTCCACCGTGCCGGAGGAAAGCACGGTGTTCGAAGGCCACTTTCCCGGACACCCGCTGGTTCCCGGCGTGCTGATGATCGAAACCATGGCGCAGTGCTCCGGCATACTGATCATGCACACCATCGATTTCACAAAAATTCCGCTGCTCGCCGGCGTCAAAGAAGGCAAGCTGAGGGATTTTGTAGGTCCCAGGACCGCCCTTGAGATCAAGGCAGAGATCGAACATGAGGGATCAGGCTTCGCCGTCACCCGAGCGGAAATCCGCTCGCAAGGAAAACGCGTCGCCAATGCGCAACTGACCTTCACCATCATGCCGTTCCCCAGCGAGGAACTCCAGGGCATGATCAAGCAGCAGGTCGCCGACATGAAAAAGCAGCCGGCTTGAGGGCGGAGCAGCGGAACCCCATATTCCACAAACTCCGAAAGCCCTGTTTTGGGGTGTTTTCGGTTTTGATACCTGCTAGAGCACTTCAGGTTTTGACGGAATCGGAAAAACCTGAATGCGTAAACAAAGCCAACGAACTAAATCGTTATCTCGTTTCCAAGGAAACGTGAAACGATCTAGAGCACTTCAAAACAAAAGGCGGCAAACCGCATAAACCTATCGAATGCGTTTTGGAAACCGAATGAGCGACAAGAAGAACGACGTCTGGATTACCGGTATCGGACTGGTGTCCTGTTTCGGCGAAGGCCCCGATACCCATTGGGAAAAACTGCATGCGTCGGGCGCCGCTTCAGCGCCGATCGACCGTGAATCCTATGCACCCTATGCAGTGCATCCACTGCCGGAAATCGACTGGACCGCCCAGATGTCGCGCAAGGACATGCGCCAGATGGAAAACTGGCAGCGTATCGGCACCTATGCAGCCGGCCTTGCACTCGACGATGCCGGCATGAAGGAAGACGAGGAACTGGTCTCCACCATGGATCTCGTTGTCTGCGCCGGGGGCGGCGAGCGCGATCTCGAGGTCGACACCGCGATCCTCGCGGAAGCCCGGACCCGCAATGATCGCGACCTGATCCTCAATGAGCGCCTGCCCCAGGACCTGCGCCCCACCCTGTTTCTGGCGCAATTGTCGAACCTGATGGCCGGCAACATTTCCATCGTCCACAAGGTGACCGGCTCCTCGCGCACCTATATGGGCGAGGAATCAGCCGGCGTGACCGCCATTCGCGATGCCGTGGCGCGCATTTCCCATGGCCAGAGCAGCCACCTGCTGGTCGGCGGCGGTTATAATGCGGAACGGGTGGATCTGTTTCTCAACATTGAGCTTGGCCGCTATCTGGCCCGCGATACCGCAACGCCCGTTCAGGAGCGCCAGGAAGCCGGCGGCGGCATGATCCCCGGCTCTGCCGGCGTATTTCTTGTTCTTGAATCGGCAGAACACGCCAGCGCGCGTGGCGCTAAGCCCTACGCCAAAATCTCCGCCGTCGCATCGGATCTCGGAGCCCGCAACGCTGAGGAAACACTGGCACGCTTCAGCCGCATGCTCGAAAAACTGCCTCTCGACCGGGACAGCCGGCCTGCGATCCTCTCCGGTGCCAGCGGCTATGCCGACATAACCGGTTGGGAATTCGATGCACTGCGCAGCCGTTTCGGCATGGAGGCTGCGATCCGCGCTTATACCTCCATGGTCGGCAACACGATTGAGGCCAATTTCCCGTTCGGCATCGCACTTGCGGCAATGGCGCTGAAGAATGGCAGCTTCTACGAGCCGTTTGAAGCCGCCGAAAAGCCGGTTAAAATCCCGCCATCTTCCATCCTCGTCAGCACTGCGGGCCACTACCGCGGCGAAGGGATGGCCATGGTGGAAGCTGCTTCCTGACAAGGAGAATTGCCAATGTCCACGCAATACACCGATCATCTTGGCAGGCCTGTCATCGCTGTTACCGGCCTCGGCGTGGTGACATCCCTCGGCAACGGAAAGAAGGAAAACTGGGAAGCGCTGACCGCCGGCAAGTCCGGCATCAAGAAGATTACCCGTTTTCCCACCGACGGCCTGAACACCGTGATCGCCGGCACGGTCGATTTCATGGAAACCGAGGAAGTCTCCGCGCCTGCGATCTCCTACGCCATGGCCGAAAGCACCGCCGGTGAAGCGCTCGAGGAAGCAGGCTTCGGCGATGCGGGTTTTCCCGGCCCGCTGTTTTTTGCCGCCCCGCCGGTTGAAATGGAATGGCAGCACCGTTTCGCCCTGATGGAGGAAAGCCCGTCAAAAGAGCCCGGCTACGAGCAATTGCTGGAGGCAGCACGCGCCAAACCCCATCCGCAAATGCATCATCTCATTCAGCTTGGCACCATCGCCTACAAGCTGGCCGAGAAATACCGCACACAAGGGCTGCCGATCTCGCTTTCAACTGCCTGCGCTTCGGGTGCCACCGCCCTGCAGCAGGGTATTGAGGCCATCCGCCGCGGCGAGACGGAAGCGGCACTCTGCGTAGCCTCTGACGGTTCGGTTACCGCAGAAGGCCTGATCCGCTTTTCGCTGCTATCGGCGCTTTCCACCAACAACGAGACGCCGTCAGGCGCATCCCGCCCCTTCTCCAAGGACCGTGACGGTTTCATCATGTCGGAAGGCTCGGCTGCCCTGGTGCTGGAAACGATGGAACACGCCGTTGCTCGCGGTGCCAAGGTTATTGGCGTCATACGCGGTGTCGGCGAGAAGGCCGATTCCTTCCACCGCACCCGCTCGAGCCCCGACGGCAAGCCGGTCATCACAACCATCAGCGCGGCGCTGGAAGATGCCGGAATGTCGCCCGACGAAGTCGGCTACATCAACGCACACGGCACCTCGACGCCGGAAAACGACCGCATGGAATACAACTCGCTGAAAGCCGTATTCGGCGAGCGCATCCATGAAGTTCCGATTTCCTCCAACAAGTCGATGATCGGTCATACGCTGACCGCTGGTGGCGCGGTGGAAGCGGTCTTTTCCTTCCTCACCATGAAGGAAAGCATCATCCCGCCGACCATCAATTATGATAATCCCGATCCCGACATCCCGCTCGACGTTGTGCCCAACGTCAAGCGCGAAGCGGAAGTGAAATCCGTGTTGTCAAACTCCTTCGGCTTTGGCGGACAGAATGCCTGTCTCGTCTTTGCCAGAGAGATGGCTTGACGGGACGTGGCATAACGGGAAGCAAATTCGAACGGCCAACAGCGGAGCCGGAAGATATCCGGCATCCGCTATGGCTTTTTTGTTGAAATCGGCCTGCAGGAAAGGCCTGACAAGGGAGACATGGCGTTGCGCGCGCTCCAACTGGTTTCCGAACGCGAAGTAAAAGTCACCGATGTCGAAGCTCCGCCACCGCCCGGCGAGGGCGAGGTGCAGCTTAAGATCAAGGTGGTAGCCCTCAACCATATAGATGTATGGGGCTGGCGCGGCATGGCCTTTGCCAAGCGCAAGCTTCCGATGACGGTGGGCGCAGAGGCTTCAGCCGAAGTCGCCGCCATCGGGCCCGGTGTTTCCGGGGTAAAGACCGGCGATCTGGTGGCGATCTACGGTGCGCCGACCTGCGGCGTCTGCCGTCCCTGCCGCGAGGGCCGAGACAACCACTGTGAACACCCCAAGGGCGTGCACGGTTTCCACCTCGATGGCTATGCCCGCGAATTCGCCAACATGCCGGCCCGCAACGTGGTGCGCGCTCCTGAGGGCCTGAGCGATATCGCAGCAGCCGTGGCCCCGGTAACCTTCGGCACCTGCGAGCACATGCTTTTCGACAACGCCAAACTTGAAAGCGGCGAGACCGTGCTGGTTCACGCTGGCGGTTCCGGCATCGGCTCGGCAGCGATCCAGCTTGCCAAGAAGATCGGCTGCACGGTGATCACCACCGTCGGCTCCGACGACAAGATCGAACGCTGCCACGAACTCGGCGCCGACCACGTGATCAACTATCGTACCGACCGTTTTGAGGGGGCGGTGCGCAAGATCACGAAGAAAAAGGGTGTCGATGTCGTCTTCGAACACGTCGGCAAGGATACCTGGGCCGGTTCCATGCTTTCGCTGCGCCGCGGCGGGCGGCTGGTCACCTGTGGCTCAACCTCAGGCGTATCAGCCGAAACCAATCTGATGATGCTGTTTCAGCAGCAGTTGAGGCTGATCGGTTCCTTCGGCTGCAACATGCGCAATCTTACCGATGCGATGGAGAAGATGGCCAAGGGCATTGTTCACCCGGTGATCGATACGGAGCTTGAATTCGGCGATCTTTCAAAGGCGCTGGAACGCATGGAAAGCCGCAAGGTATTCGGCAAGATTGTTATGCGCGTCAACGACTGAATTCGGCACGCCAGTCCACCCGCAAACCTCCCGGAAAGACCATGGCCCGCAAGCGCACCAAGTATCCCCGCTGGTATGTCCTGTTGCGCGATACGCGCGACTGGCTGATTGCGGCGGCTGCGCTTGGTTCCATCCGGCTGGTCAAGTTCCTGCCTGCTGACCCCGCCATCAACGCGACCGCCAAACTCGCCCGAACCTTTGGCATGTGGCATCCGCGCACCGAAGACGCACGCAACAACCTGCGCAACGCCTTCCCCGAA
Organism: Nitratireductor sp.; assembly: GCA_020441735.1. Lineage (GTDB taxonomy): Bacteria > Pseudomonadota > Alphaproteobacteria > Rhizobiales > Rhizobiaceae > Salaquimonas. Next base: position 1,969 of record JAGRLQ010000041.1, on the reverse strand, counting down.
AAACCGGAAGCCGAAATCGAGGAAATCCTGCGTGGCATGTGGGAGCACATGGGCCGCACCGGCGCCGAATACGCCTTTCTCGACAAGATTTTCGATGTCGATTTCGACAACCCGGAAAAGAGCCGGTTCGAAATCACCGGCATCCCCAATTTTGAGGAACTGCGCGAGCATGAAGGCCCGGCGATCTGCTTCACGGCTCACACCGGTAACTGGGAGGTGCTGCCGATTGCCGCCGCCGCCTTCGGGCTGAACATCACCGCGCTGTTCCGCCCACCCAACAATCCGTTTTTGGCAAGAAAACTGCTGAAGGCGCGAAAAACCGCCATGGGCCATCTGGTACCTTCACGCGCCGGCGCCGCCTGGGCTCTCTCAGGTGTCATGGATGAAGGCGGCAAGATCGGTCTGCTGGCCGACCAGTATTACGACAACGGACCGATGGTGACCTTTTTCGGGCGCGAAGCTGCCGCCAATCCTCTGCTCGCCAAGCTCGCCCGCAATTATGATTGCCCCGTCTATCCCGCCCGCACCATCCGATTGGCTGGTGGGCGTTACCGCATCGAACTGCAGGAACGCCTTGACCTGCCGCGCGATGAGGCCGGCAAGATCGATACCGACGCCACCACGCAGCTCATCAATACGGTCATGGAAGGCTGGATCCGGGAATACCCCGAGCAATGGCTATGGCTGCACCGCCGGTGGCGCCCATCAAAGCCGCGCCGCCGCAAAAAAAGCAGACGGCCGGTAACGAACCGACCGTCGTAATATCGGATTTTCAGCCACCGGAAGATAAAGCAATCTAGTGCGTGATCTTGATGCTCGTATTTTTCGGTCCGTACTGCTGAACCATGCTGTAGAGCCTCGCGGCATGGTCCGGATGCAGCCTGATACAGCCATGCGATGCCGGACGGCCCAGTCCCTTGATGTGGCCGGTGCCATGAATGGCATAACCACCCCGGAAAAAGATCGAATAAGGCATCGGTGCATTGTCGTACTTGCGAGAATAATAACGCTTGTACATGCGCTGCGGCCGGTAGCTGCCTGTGGGCGTGCGGTAGCCCTTGCGCCCGGTTGAGACTTTCCAGCGATGCATCAGCAGGCCATTGCGATAAATGCGCATGGTCTGTTCGGAAATGTCGATGCGTGCTTCCAGGGTCGCAGCCAAGGCCTGTGCCGGCACAAGCGCAGGCGCGGCGAAAAGCATAGCGGTTGCGAACACAGCCCCCAAAATCTGTTTCATTGCTCCCTCCAGCATTGGAATTGCCCCTCACCTTACGATAGCACAACCTTTACGTGGTAAAAGATAAAAAACCCGTGATCGCCAACGCATTGAATACTAAGGTAAACACAACGAAAAACCGGTTGATCGCACCATCCGCCCGTGAAAACATCATTTCATGAAAACACCACCTGACGGGCTTTTTCAGCGTATCGACGCCAGTGTTGACGATCTTGTCGCGCTGACCTGCGATCTGGTGCGCTTTCCCACGGTAAACCCGCCTGGTGAAGCCTATACCCCCTGCGCCGAGTACATTGCCCACCGCCTCAAACGCTCCGGTTTCGAGATCAGGTTCGAACGCGGCACGGACACGCCCGGCGACACCGACCGTTATCCGCGCACCAATGTGATCGCCCGCCGCGAAGGCCGCCGCCCAGGCCCCACCGTGCACTTCAATTCCCATATCGACGTGGTCGAAGCTGGCGAGGACTGGACGTTCGACCCGTTTGCAGCCACCGTCTCGGACGGCAGGATCTATGGCCGCGGCACATGCGACATGAAGGGCGGGCTTGCCACCTCGATCATCGCCGCTGAGGCCTATATCGCAGCAAATCCCGAATACAGCGGCGCGATCGAGATTTCCGGCACGGTTGACGAGGAATCCGGCGGCTTCGGCGGTGTCGCCTATCTCGCCAACAAGGGGTACTTCTCCAAGCCGCGCGTTGATCATGTCATCATTCCCGAACCGCTCAA
>JAGRLQ010000040.1:5577-23409 GCA_020441735.1 Nitratireductor sp. | reverse complement strand
CTCGCCTCGGCACTACCAACGCGTGGGTAGTGTCTCAGTTTGAATTTTCATCCCATTGACAGGGTGTCGCCAGCCGGGCCGGCTTCCTATATGCTTAGGGGTAAGCAATAGGAGGCATGACTCGGTGGGAAAGAAAAAATATTCCGATGAAGCATTGGAAGCAGGCAGAGATACATTCAATCGAGGATTGTCAAAGGCAGGGCTCAGAGAGCGCGCCGAGAGCGACAATGTTCTACGATGGGATGGTAAGAAGCTGTTTGTTGTCGATTCAATCTTAAAAGGCAACAACAAGGTCAGAGAAGAAAGCCGCGATGTCACTGACGAGGTAGCTGGCTTCATTGCTCAGAAAATGAAACTTGTTGGTAAGTAACATGCCCACCGGACCTAAAGGACAGAAGCGCCCCGCCGACGTGATCGGCAATGCCGTAAAGATCATGCGCATTGCGACTGGCGAGGAAGATGACACCGTACAGGACGACGGCAAAGACCCTGCCGCCAAGGCGCTAGGCGCGAAGGGAGGACGCGAGCGATCTAAGCGGTTGTCGCCGGAACGGCGAAAGGAAATAGCCCGTGAGGCTGCTAAGTCACGTTGGGCAAAAAAGGCTGCTCTCTCTGAAAAATAACTTCCTGAGCGTCCCTGCCAATCATGTTTTCGTTGATGCCCTTAATGATAACATAGGGCTGCATCATGGGGTCTCGGAAGCGAAAACGATAATTTCGTTCGTGCCCTCTGCGCATGAGCACTTTTCCACGATCCTCAGAAATAAACTCTGAAAGATGACGGCTGAAATGGGCATGCTGCTTTCGTTGGCCAACTATGCCAGACAGTGGTTCAATTACGTTTGTAGGTGTGAAAAATCCGGATTGGTCCGTTTGCGCCAATGCACAAGCAAGGAGCACCTCCTTGAACAAGTGCCCCTTTTGCGGGCTGTCTGTTGCCAAGCTGTACGCATCCTGAAACGATTGGTCCGCTTCTACAATGAAGCGATCCATGGCTGCCCGCACGTGGCTTGGCTTGATAATTAGACTCCTCTCATCAATCGCCGCCTTGGCGGCATATTTTGTCAGCATTTGCGTGAAATAAGGCAGTCCTCTGGAGAGAGTGATAACTGTCCACCTTGCATCGCCGTCGAGTTCGAGCCTTGTCTTTCCAAGGCGCGTATCAATTACATCGTTTAGTTCTGTATCGCTCATTCTGTTGAGTTTGATTTGAGCTAGGGCGCGATCCAGGGATTGATGATCTGCAATAAGGGAAGATACATCTTCGGCAACGCCTACCAATATGATGGTCGTATTCAGAGAGTAGTCGTATAAATATTTGATAAGATTTGCGAAAAGCTCCCGTGAGAGGGCGTCTCTGAGCTTGTCAAACTCATCGAAAATGATGATTGGTATGGCGTTTGGTTTGCATTTCTGAAGCTCTCGCCGCACTTGGTCGGGAGTCTCAATGGAAAACTCGTTTGTGACTGGGACAAGATCATATCGTCCCATGCTTTTTGCGACTGCAATTAGTTCATCGAAAGCCTTGTTCCAGAGTGATGAAAAGGTGTCGGCAGGGTCTGCCTGCACTCTCGCCGCAACAATTGTTTGGAGCCTTGCATTGTAGCGTCGCCAAAATACGTTTGCGATTGATGTCTTTCCTACACCACGCTCCCCATAGAGAATGACATGTTTCGAGCGCTCAAGTACGACCTCCAAAATGCGCCGAACCTCTGTGGCGCGACCGGCAAATAGTTCCTCTTCGGCGACTGGCGCACCATTAAAAAGATGGTCAATCTCAAAACTGATCGACCACCAATCCTCTTCGTTTAATGAGCTAGCTCTCGTTGATTTTGGTTTCTTAGCCAAAGTCGCCATACCCTGCTGACAGAATCAAAAGGTCCAAGTAAGCAGGTTAAGGTTCCAAGTACGATAAGGCAAGTTCTAAGTGGCGTTAATCCAAGACGCCTTTTAATGTGAACATTTTTCTTGACACTAAGCATATAAGTTCACATATTAGGGGCATGAACAAGCTGTCCTTGAAAACCCGTGCTCAAATCCTCGCAATGCTCTGCGAGGGAATGTCCATGCGAGCGATTAGCCGCATGACTGGCGTTTCCATCAACACAGTGTCGAAGCTGCTGGTTGATGCTGGCCGTGCATGTGCCGAGTACCACGACGAGACGGTGCGCGATGTGAAATCGTCTCGCGTCCAGTGCGACGAGATTTGGAGTTTCACATACGCCAAGGAGCGCAGCGTCAAAGACGCCAAGGCGGCTCCTGAGGGCGCGGGCGACACTTGGACGTGGACGGCCATTGATGCTGACAGCAAGCTTTTGGTGTCCTTCTATGTCGGCGGGCGCGATGCAGACTATGCGCGCGAGTTTCTGGACGATGTGAAGTCCCGCCTTGCCAATCGCGTCCAGCTTACGACAGACGGCCACCGCGCCTATCTAGAGGCTGTGCGCGGTGCTTTCGGCAATGACGTGGACTATGCACAACTGGTCAAGATTTACGGCCACGCACCCGAAAGCGCCAAGGGTCGCTATTCACCGGCTGACTGCACAGGGATCAAGAAAACTCCGATAACTGGCAACCCGGACAGCGATCACATTTCAACGTCGTATGTCGAGCGCCAGAACCTGACCATGCGGATGCATATGCGTCGGTTCACTCGCTTGACCAATGGCTTTTCGAAAAAGCTGGAAAACCACGCTTGCATGGTTGCTCTGTACACTGTGTTCTACAACTTTCTGAAAATCCACAAGACGCTTCGTGTCACGCCAGCAATGGAAGCCGGCCTGTCCGATACCGTTCGGGATTTCGAGTGGATTGCAGAACTGGTTGAGGCTCGTGCACCGAAGCCGGGACCGCGCGGACCGTACAAAAAGTCACACTGAAGCAGTCCATCGTTTACTAAGTTGATGTTCATATTGCGTTTAGCAATGGAACCTATTATGTATCTCCATCGTATATACGGTCGAATAGGCCGTTGAAGGAGTCACCAATATGATCGCCAGTGTAGCAAAATGGGGCAACAGCCTAGCGCTGCGGATTCCCAGCGCTTTCGCACGTCAAATTGACGTGAGCGAAGGCGTCGCGGTTGATATTTCTGTGGCTAATAGAACTCTTCTCGTCCGCCCGGTTGAAGAGCAAGTAGCATATGAGCTAGACGATTTACTTCGTAGAATCACTGAAGAAAATCGTCATGGCGAGATTAGCTCAGGTGCTTCGGTCGGCAACGAGTTCTAAATCATCTCAGTACTGCCCCAAGCAATACGACATAATCCGTATCAGCTTCGATCCGCAGATGGGTCGAGAGCAGGCTGAACGTCGTCCAGCTTTTGTCTTGTCGCCAGAGAAATATAATCAGATTTCTCGTTTGTGCATTCTTTGCCCAATCACCAATCAAGTGAAAGGCTATCCGTTTGAAGTGATCGTTCCTGATGGCTGGAAAACCACTGGTGTCGTTTTGTCAGATCAAATTAAAAGCTTCGATTGGTTAGCTAGAAACGCTGAGCTGATCGAATCACGACCCGATCTTGCGCCAGAGATTATTGGGAAAATTCGCGCGATATTGGGCTTTTGAAAATCGCGCGGCATTAAATATGGCCATTGCTCATATTAAATTTCAAACTGAGACACTACCAACGCGTGCATAGGAACAAAAAATGAACAAAAAGCAAGAATGGAATCGCATTTTGTTCCGCGCGTTCGGAAAAGCCCGATAAATCAAGCCGCGGAGTTGATTCCCGCGTCGCTGCGCCTGTGCATGGACAGTGGAAAAGCCCTTGGGATGTGCGGCCTTATCGCCGCTTCTCGATCGCGTCCCAGACCGTTACGGCGATGTCGGTGCCGGAGAAGCGCTTGATCTCGCGGATGCCGGTCGGCGAGGTGACGTTGATCTCGGTGATGAAGCCGCCGATCACGTCGATGCCGGTCAGGATGAAGCCGAGTTCTTTCAGCTTGGGTCCGATCGCCTCGCAGATTTCGTATTCGCGCTTGGTCAGATCGGCATGCTCGGCCTTGCCGCCGACATGCATGTTGGAGCGCGCGTCGTCATGGGCGGGCACGCGGTTGATCGCGCCGGCGACCTCGCCGTCGACCAGGATGATGCGCTTGTCGCCCTCGCGCACGGCGGGCAGGTAGCGCTGTGCGATCAGCGGCTCGCGGGACAGCCCCTCGAACATTTCCAGCAGCGCGGAAAGGTTCTGGTCGGCCTCGCCGATCTTGAAAACGCCGGCCCCGCCATTGCCGTAGAGCGGCTTGACGATGATGTCGCCGAACTCGTCGCGGAAGCGGCGGATCGCCTTGAAATCCCGGGTGATCAGGGTTTCCGGCATCAGATCGGCAAATTCCATCACCAGGATTTTTTCAGGTGCATTGCGAACGGCGCGCGGATCATTGACCACCAGCGTCTTCGGGTGAATGCGCTCGAGCAGATGGGTATTGGTGATGTAGCTCATGTCGAAAGGCGGGTCCTGGCGCAGCAGAACCACATCAAGCGTCGAAAGATCGGTGAGTTGCGCCGGGCCCAGGGTATAATAATCGCCGTCGACATCGCGGACGTCGAGTGCCTCGATTTCCGCCATCAGCGTGTTGCCGCGCAGTTGCAGCCGGTCCGGGGTGAAATGAAAGAGTTCGTGGCCGCGCGCCTTTGCCTCCAGGCACAGGGCGAAAGTCGAATCGCCTGCGATGGAGATCGTGGAAATATGGTCCATCTGGACCCCGACTTTGAGCGTCATGACCCTTACCCGTGAATTGTCCTTGTCATCCGTCTAGATCATTTCATGTTCCGACGGAATTGTTGAAGCGGGAATGCGTAAACAAATCCTGACCAGACCGCTATTCCATCCGTTTTGCAGAAACATGAAGCTGGGACGCTCAGAAAGCGTTTTCAAGATGCACCGGCCAGCGCCAGGGCCTGACCGCGATGATATCAAAGCGCAGCGACAACCGGTTTGCGTCGCGACGGGTGGCAAGCCAGTGGCGGGCTGCCCGCTCAATGCGCTGGCGTGCCTGATAGCCAACTGCATCGGCAGCGCTCGTCACGTCACTACGGGCCTTTACCTCGACGATTGCCACCAGATCGCCCTTGCGGGCGATGATGTCGATCTCTCCGAGTTTTGTGCGGTAGTTGCGCTCCAGAATACGGTATCCCTTAAGCTGCAGGGAAAGTGCGGCGAGCCGTTCTCCAGCCAGCCCGTATTGCCGCGCGCGCTGGCGTTTGTGGCGCTCGCCGTCCGGCGGAGCATTCCTGCCGGATTCATTCCTCACGTGCCTTCTCCGAAATCTGCAGCGCAAGCTGGTAGAGCTCGCGCTTCGGCAAGCCCGTCAGACGTGCCGCTTCGGCAGCCGCACGGCTGACATTCATGGTTTCCAGCAGTTCTCGCATCACGGTTTTGCGGTCAGCTTCCACCGCGCCCGCGAGCGGTTCAACCAGAATGACAATCTCGCCCTTTGGCTTGTGCTCGCGGTAATGGACGGCAAGTTCGCCCAACGGAGCCGAGCGGAACTCCTCGTGCAGCTTGGTGAGTTCCCGCGCGACGCAGGCCCGGTGGTCCGGGCCAAAGACTTCCGCCATGCCAGAAAGGGTTGCCGCCAGTCTCGACGGGCCTTCAAAGAACACCAGCGTGCCATGGCTTTCGGCGAAGGCGGCAAGGGCGGCCTGGCGGGCGCCTGCCTTTGGCGGCAGGAAGCCGGCGAAGGTGAAGCGCGCGGTTGAAACTCCGGAAGCGGCAAGGGCGGCCAGCGGAGCAGATGCGCCGGGTATGGCGACAACGGGGAACCCCTCATCGCGCGCTGCCGCCACCAGTCGCTGGCCGGGATCGGAAATCAGCGGAGTGCCGGCGTCGCTGACCAGGGCCACCGCCTGCCCCTGGCGCAGCAGTTCAAGGAGTTTCGGCCCTTCCCGGGCTGCGTTGTGCTCATGATAGGGGCGCCGTGTGGTATCGATGGCATAGCGCGACAGCAGCTTGCCCGTCACCCTGGTATCCTCACAGGCGATGACATCACAGGCTGCCAGGGTTTCCAGCGCCCTGATCGTGATGTCGCCGAGATTACCGATCGGGGTCGCCACAACATAGAGACCGCCTTCCAGGGGGGAAGCTGCAAATTCCTTTCCGCGAATGATGAATGCAGACATGCTTGCGCCGACCCATCCAATTTTCCGGCACTGCCGAGTTCGTACCGCCCATGGGTTGCGGCACTTTCGATGCGGTACCTGCAATACAGCACTGGCGGAACCTGTCACAGGGCGCTCGGTCCGTCCAGCCGGTCAATCAGCCCATTTGGCATGATTGTCTCGTGCGGAGAACAACAAACGCCCTTGAAATGACACATAAGAGCGACCAGAAGTGGAATATGGCCGTAATCCCGGTTTAATACATGACCCTGGCAGAAGATGGCTTGAAGCTTTTGCCGGATGCAGACTTAACGTTGCGTCGTTTTTGGGTTAAAGGGCGACAAGGAAGGTTCGGAACCCTGTTCACCTCGGGGTCCGGAAAAGGATGCGGAAATGGTGACAGAAACAATTACGACAAGCGCAGCCCATCGGCTGGCCGCCCGCCTTGCTGCGGGCCTGTTGCTGGTGCTTGCCCTTGTTTCCTGCCAATCGGCCAATCTCGGCAGCGCCACGGAAGGCCTCGGCAGCGAGCAGGCCGACATTCCGCTCGACCCCAACCCGCAAGGCGAAGTCTTCGGCCAGGGGCAGGTGCGTGTCAGCCTGCTGATTCCAAAGACCGCACCGGGCAATGCGGCATCCGTCGCCAACGACCTGAGGAATGGTGCGCTGCTTGCCATGCAGGACTTCGGCCAGGATACGATCCAGCTTGTCATCAAGGACACGAAGGGAACGGCCGCAGACGCCCAGACCATGGCCACCGAGGCGATCAATGAGGGATCGACCGCCATTTTAGGCCCGCTGTTCTCAGGATCAGTGAGTTCGGCTTCCGCCGTCACGCTTCCCGCCGGCAAAACCATGATCGCCTTTTCCAACGATCCCAGTGTCGCACGGCGCGGCGCCTATCTGCTTTCCTATACTCAGGCAGCAGATACCACGCGCCTGGCTTCCTATGCGATGTCGCTTGGCAGGCGAAATATCCACGCATTCCTGCCGACCGGTGCGGTGGGCGTCTTGCAGGAAGCGGCCCTGCGCCAGGTTGCCGGTAGCAACGGCGCCAGCGTGCAGGTTAGCAAATACGAGCGCTCCGGCCCCGGCATCGAGGCAGCTGTGCGAGAGGCGGTCACTTCAGTGGAGACTGCTGATGCCATCTACATTCCCGAAGGCGGGCAGATCCCGGAGGTCATCCTTTCGAGCCTGCAACGTTCCGGCGCCTCGCTTCAAGGCAAGCAGGTGCTCGGATCCGGGCAGTGGGAATCCGTCAAGTTCGGCCGCCCGGAACTGGAGGGCGCGCTGTATACCGGCAGGGACATCACCAATTTCAACAGCTTCGCCAGCCGTTATCAGTCCACCTATAACCAACCGCCGGGCCTGTTTGCGGGGCTGGCCTATGATGCGGTGACGCTGGCGATCAACCTGATCAAGACCAAGGGACCCAGGCAGGCCTTCCAGCCGGCCTCGATCGAGGACCGGCGCGGCTTCACCGGCATCAACGGCGTGTTCCGGCTGAAATCGGATGGCACGTCGGAGCGGGGTCTTGCGATCTACAAGGTTGCAAATGGCCAGGGCACGCTGGAAAGTCCGGCACCTACCCGCTTCACCGGGAGCTAGAATACTCCGGGGTTCCCGGTCCTAGCTGGCCAGATCAGCCACGACAGCATCCAGTACCAGTGCACCCTGCTGGGTAGCGCGCAGCCTGCCGGCATCGCTGGTTTCGATCAATCCCTGAAAAGCCAGTGTGCGGATGATGTCGGGGTTCAACGGCCTTTCCGCGATTGCTTCGAACCGGGCCGGATCGATACCCTCGCGCAAACGCAGTCCCATGAGCAGAAATTCGTCGGCGGCTTCGGTTCCCAGCAACTGCTCGGTTTCACGCATGCCGTGGCCCTCGACCATGACCTGCTGCCACCAGGCTTCCGGATTTCTTTCGCAGGCTGTTGCAAGCTTGTGGCCGTTCACCGTCAGGCGGCCATGGGCGCCGGGGCCGATGCCGGCATAATCGTGATAGCGCCAGTAGGTCAGATTGTGCAGCGACTCGGCGCCGGGCCTGGCATAGTTCGAAATCTCGTAGGCTGGCAGGCCGTGCTTTTCCGTCACCTCTGCGGTCAATTCGTAGAGATCTGCGGCAAGGTCCTGATCGGGTATGATCAGCCTGCCCTTCCGGTGAAGATCGAAAAACGGCGTCCCGGCCTCGATGGTGAGCTGGTAGAGTGAGAGATGGTCGGCGGCGAGCGAAATCGCCTCTTCCAGTTCGGCACGCCAGGCATCGAGCGTCTGGCCGGGCCTGGCATAGATCATGTCGAAGGAAAGCCGCGGAAAAATCTCCCGCGCCAGTTCGATTGCCGCCCTCGCCTCATCCGCCGTGTGCAGACGGCCGAGAAACTTCAACTGGTCATCATCAAGCGACTGCACGCCGAGCGACAGGCGGTTGACGCCGCGCTGGCGGTACCCCTTGAAACGGCGCGCCTCAACGCTGGAGGGATTTGCCTCCAGGGTGACTTCGGCGTCTGCCGCCACCGGCCAGCAGGCAGCAATCGATTCCATGATTGCACCAACCGTATCAGGCTCCATGAGCGATGGCGTGCCGCCGCCGAAGAAGACCGAGGTGACTTCCCGTTCGGGCGCAAGTTCCGCCATGTGAGCGATTTCCCGCGCATAGGCTTCCACAAATGTTGTCTGGTCGACCGGCTTGTGGCGGACATGGGAGTTGAAATCGCAATAGGGGCACTTGGCGGCGCAGAACGGCCAATGCACATAGACCCCGAAGGGATCACCCGGATTGTGATAGGGCGCGCTCAAGCCGCTTCGCCTCCCGCAGTCGGACCGGATGCCGGCTCATGGCCCGAAGGAATCAGGCACTCCGTGGCAAACTTCGCAAAGGCACGGGCGCGATGGGAGAGGCCCAGATCGCCACGGCCTGCTTCCCAGCCATGTTTTGCGCTTGCCGGCATTTCACCGAAAGTCACGTCATGACCCTCCGGCCTGAACACCGGATCATAGCCGAAGCCCTGGTCGCCGCGCGGTGGCCAGACGAGCGTGCCTTCCACTTCACCCCGGAAATATTCGGCATGGCCATCGGGCCAGCACAGGCAAAGAACAGCGACAAACCGGGCGGCGCGCTGTGCGGCCTCGCTGGCACGCTTTTCCTGCAGGGCCTGTTCGATCTTTTCCATCGCCATGTAGAAATCACGGCCCGAACCATCGGGCTTTTCCGCCCAGTCGGCGGTGTAGACGCCCGGCGCACCATCAAGCGCCTCGACGCACAGGCCGGAGTCGTCGGATAGCGCCGGCAGGCCGGTGGCAAGCGCAGCCGCACTCGCCTTGGTATAGGCATTCTCCTCGAATGTCGTACCGGTTTCTTCCGGTTCACCAAGCCCGTGATCGGCAGCCGATTTCGCCATTAGGCCGAACGGGCGCAGCAGATCGTTGATCTCTGCCACCTTGCCGGCATTGTGGGTCGCAACGACGATCTCGGTTTCCGTCAAATGTCTCATGCCAAGTCCCACAGTTTGGGCTCACCGAATTCCAGGCTGTTTCCCGCAGGGTCACGAAAATAGAAAGACCGCGCGCCATTGGGCCAGACGACTTCCTGTTCGATTTCGATACCTTCCCCGCGGATTTTGTCCAGCCAATGTTCATAGCCCAGCTGCGCGGTGGAAAAGCAGGCATGGCCGGCTCCTGTTGCGCCGTGGACCGGCACCGGGAGTTTTGCGGAAGAAGGTTCAACCGTCGCTGCGGGATTGAAAATCAACAGGACGGAGTCCTTGAGCAGGAAGAACACGTGGCGGCCAGGGACCTCGACGATGACCTCAAGTTCCAGCTTTTCTGAATAGAAGCGCCTGGCGGCATCCAGATCCGGGCAATAAAGCGCGGTTTCAAGGATGGCCGGCGGCATGTCCGCTACCCGTTCTGGAGTTTGACGAGATCGGCGATGCCGGCCCTGGCAAGCGCAAGCAGCTGCAGAAACTCCTCTTCGCTGAAGGGCTTTCCTTCCGCAGTCCCCTGCACCTCGACGATGCCGCCTGAACCCGTCATGACAAAGTTGGCGTCGGTCTCGGCAGACGAATCCTCGTCATAGTCGAGATCAAGCACCGGCGTACCCTCATAGATGCCACAGGAGATGGCAGCGACATTGTCGGTCAGCACATGATCCTGCACCATGCCGCGATGCTTCATCCAGGCAAGGCATTCCTTGAGCGCGATGAAACCACCGGTAATCGATGCCGTACGGGTGCCGCCATCGGCCTGGATGACATCGCAATCGACGGTGATCTGGCGCTCGCCGAGTGCCTCGAGATCGACTATCGCACGCAGCGAACGGCCGATCAGGCGCGAAATTTCCTGGGTCCGGCCCGACTGCTTGCCCGCCGTCGCCTCACGCCGCATGCGGTCATGGGTGGAGCGCGGCAGCATGCCGTATTCCGCCGTCACCCAGCCCTTGCCGGCACCGCGCAGCCATGGCGGCACGCGCTCTTCGAGACTGGCCGTGCACAGAACATGGGTATTGCCGAATTTGATCAGGCAGGACCCTTCAGCATGCAGCGAATAGCCCTTCTCGATGGTAACGGCACGCATTTCGTCGGGTTTTCGGCTTGAAGGGCGCATTCCGCCTCCTGTTTTATTGGAATATCGGCAAACAGGCGCCGCTTGTAGAGGGAACGGCGGCAAAAATAAAGGATGCGATTTGCATTGCGCCGGACCGGCCGGATGCCGTCGCGATTGCACGGCAGAACGGATGCGCTATATCTTTGCCATGAGCAAACCCCTGCCCCCAACTTCGGAAGGAAACCGCGAAGAGCGCGAGTTGATGAATCAGCTCGATGCCCGCTCGCGCGATGTCTTCCGCCATGTGGTGGAGAACTATCTCCAGACTGGCGAACCGCTGGGCTCGCGCAATCTGTCACGGGTGTTCAGCGAAGGTCTATCGGCGGCGACCATCCGTAACGTGATGGGCGACCTGGAGCATCTCGGGTTGATCTTTGCGCCCCATACCAGCGCCGGGCGGCTTCCGACCGAACTGGGGCTGCGCTTCTTCGTCGACAGTTTCATGGAGATCGGTGATCTGACGAAGGAAGACCGCCGCTCCATCGATGCCCAGGTCAGGGCAAGCGGCGACGGAAGGAGCGTCGATTCCATCCTTACCGAGGCAAGCCAGCTGCTTTCCGGCCTTACCCGGAGCGCCGGCCTTGTCACCAGCGCCAAGCAGGATTTGCGGCTGAAGCATATCGAGTTCGTCCGGCTGGAACCGACCAAGGCGCTTGTTGTCATCGTCGGTGAAAACGGGCAGGTGGAAAACCGCATCATCGACCTGCCTGCCGGCATTACGGCCTCCTCGCTGATCGAAGCGGCAAACTACATCAACGCCAAAATCGCCGGGCTGACGCTTGGCGAAGCGCGCACCCAACTGGAACGCCTGCACAACGAGACCCGCGCCGAGCTCGATTCGCTGGTTGCCCGCATGGTGGATGAGGGTGTTGCGGTGTGGGCCGGCGCTCAGGACCGCGATCCGGGGCGAATCATCGTTTCCGGCCATGCCAATCTGCTCAACGACCTCAAGGCTGCCGAGGATCTTGCCCGGGTGCAACAGCTGTTCGACGATCTGGAAGCCAAGGACAGCCTGATCCGCCTGCTCAACCTTGCAGAGGAAGGCGAAGGGGTGCGCATCTTCATCGGTGCTGAAAGCAGGCTGTTCTCGCAATCGGGTTCCTCGCTGGTGGTTGCCCCCTACCGGGACGACAATCAGCGGGTGATCGGGGCGCTCGGCATTATCGGTCCGACACGGCTCAACTATGCCCGCATCGTGCCGATGATCGACTATACGGCGGAAGTCGTGGGCCGGATGTTGCGCGGGTAGGCGGCAATCGCTCCAAATCGCTCTGCCGGGGGTTGATTTTTCGTACCGGGAACCTGATATCGGGGCCAAATCAGGCTTTAGGGCCAATCACCCTTACAAACGCCACAGGATGGACAGATGACGGACAACACCGAGCATCAGGCCAAGGACGCCGTGAACGAAGCCGGACAGGATATTGCGGAAGAAACCGCTGCCGAGGCCCCGGAAACCGAAGAAATGTCTGCCGAAGAGGCCGAAATGGAAATTGCCGAACAAGCGGCAAAAAGCGGGTTTTCCAGCCCCGCGGCATTTCTGGCTGCCGAAATCGAGCGCGTGGAACAGGAAAAGAGCGATCTGAACGATCAGTTTCTGCGTGCTCATGCGGAAATGGAAAACCTGCGCCGGCGCACCCAGAAGGATGTCGCCGATGCGCGGGAATATTCGATCGCGGGCTTTGCACGGGAAATGCTGCAGGTTGCCGACAATCTGCGCCGGGCCATCGACGCGGTGCCGGAAGAGGCCCGCGAAGGCGGCGATGCCGGACTGAAAACACTGCTTGAGGGCGTCGAAATGACCGAGCGCTCGATGATGCAGGGACTGGAAAAGCACGGCGTGAAGAGAATTTCCCCGCTTAACGAGCGCTTCGACCCGAACTTTCATCAGGCAATGTTCGAAGTGCCAAACACGGATGTCCCCAACAACACGGTGCTGAACGTGGTGCAGGAAGGCTTCGTTATCGGTAACCGTTGCCTGCGGCCGGCCATGGTGGGCGTGTCAAAGGGCGGGCCCAAACAGGCAGCCGCCAAGGCAGATGAAGCAGCCGAGACCAACGGCCAAGAGGAATAATCCGCCTCGCTTCTCGAGCGGCACCCGGCCCGGCAAGGCAATTGCAAATTGCCTTGTAGCGGCATAATGCTTCGCCACTATGGCGAAGCAGACCCTATCCAAGCCGCTGATCAATCCGGCACGCTTTCAGGATGACATTGAGGAATACGTTGCAGGCAGCAAGCATAGCGCTGCCTCCACCGCAATGCGCGCGGACCTGCTGAAGCATTTCAAGACGGTCTACCAGGAGGCCCGCAAGAAGGCCGAGACCATGCTGCTGGAGGATGGCGACGGCACGCTTTGCGCCAAGCGGCTGTCGCATCTGCAGGATACGCTGATCCAGACGATCTACCGTTTCAGCGCTCAGCACATCTATCACAACGACAATCCGTCAAGCGGCGAGCGGCTGACGATCGCGGCTGTCGGCGGTTACGGGCGCGGCACGCTGGCGCCGGGCTCCGACATCGACCTGTTGTTCATCCTGCCGTTCAAGCAGACGGCCTGGTGCGAGCAGATTGTCGAGTACATGCTCTATTTCCTGTGGGACATGGGCTACAAGGTGGGCCACGCCACCCGCAACATCGATGAATGCATCCGCCAGTCGAAGGCGGACATGACGATCCGTACCTCGATCCTGGAAGCGCGCTACGTTGCCGGCGATGAAGAATTGTTCGACGAGTTGGAGAGCCGTTTCCAGAAAGAGGTGGTGCGCAAGACAGCCAAGCAGTTCATCGATGCAAAGCTGGCCGAGCGCGACCTGCGCCACCGCAAGGCCGGCGAATCGCGCTATCTCGTCGAACCCAACATCAAGGACGGCAAGGGGGGGCTGCGCGACCTTCACACGCTGTTCTGGATTGGCAAGTACTACTATCAGGTCTCACGGCCCAGGGAGCTTGTGAAAGCTGGCCTGTTCACCGCGGACGAGTTCCGCCGCTTCAAGCGCGCCGAGCGGTTTTTATGGACCGTACGGTGCCACATGCACTTTCTGACCGGACGGCCTGAAGAGCGGCTTTCCTTCGACATCCAGCGGGGGATGGCGACGCGGCTGAAATACCTTTCCCATGGCGGCCTGCTCGATGTGGAGCGGTTCATGAAGCACTACTTCCTGATTGCCAAGGAAGTGGGCGACCTGACCCTGATTGTCTGCGCGGAACTTGAGGAGGAGCAGGCGAAATCGGTAACCGGCATCAACGGCCTCATCCGCTCGATCCGTTTTCCGGTGCGCAAGATTGCCGGATCAACGGATTTCGTTGATGATCACGGCCGCATCAACGTCGCCGATGAAGAGGTTTTCAAGCGCGATCCCATCAACCTGCTGCGCATCTTCAAACTGGCAGACGACAACAACCTCGATATCCATCCCGACGCCCGGTACCTGCTGGCCAATTCGCTGAAGCTCATCGACAAGAAACTGCGCAGCAATGAAGAGGCAAACCGGCTCTTCATGGCGGTCATGACCTCGCGCAACGGACCGGAGACACTGCTGCGCAAGATGAACGAGACCGGCGTGCTGGGGCGCTTCATTCCCGCCTTCGGCAAGATCGTCGCGATNNTGCAGTTCAACATGTATCACCACTATACGGTGGACGAGCATCTGATCCGCGCTGTCGGCATCCTGTCGGCCATCGAGCGCAACCTGATCGGCCAGGATCACCCGCTTTCAGCCCGCCTGCTGCCTGAGATCGAGGATCGCGAGGCGCTCTACATCGCCGTGCTGATCCACGACATTGCCAAGGGGCGGCGGGAAGACCACTCCATTGCGGGGGCCAAGGTAGCGAGAACCCTGTGCCCAAGGCTGGGGTTTTCAAAACAGCGCACGGAACTGGTCGAATGGCTGGTGCTCGAACATCTGACGATGAGCATGACCGCGCAATCACGCGATCTTTCCGACCGAAAGACCATCGAAACCTTTGCGGCAACGGTACAATCGACTGAGCGGCTCAAATACCTGCTGATCCTGACGGTCTGCGATATCCGCGCTGTGGGTCCGGGCGTGTGGAACGGCTGGAAGGGGCAGTTGCTGCGCACGCTCTACCATGCCGCACTGCCGCTTCTGACGGGCGGGTTTACCGAAACCGACCAGAAGGGTGCGGTCGCACATGCCCGCAACGAGCTGGCCGACGCGCTGCAGGACTGGGACGAGGACGAACTCAACTCGATTCTCGATCTTCACTACGATCCCTATTTCCTGTCGACGCCGCTTGAAAACCAGATCCGGCACATGGAATTCCTGCGCATGGCGAAAGCGCGCAACGAGCAGCTTTCCACCATGGTGCACACCAAGGATTTCGAGGCGATTACCGAAATCAACGTGCTGTCGCCCGACCACCCCAAGCTGCTGTCGATCCTGGCCGGTGTGTGCGCTGCCGGTGGCGCCAATATCGTCGATGCCAAAATCCACACGACGCGCGACGGACGGGCGCTGGACACGATCTTCATCAATCGCGAGTTCGAGGACGACCGGGAGGAGATCGACCGGGCCGAACGGCTGTGCAAGATGATCCGCGACGCCCTGACCGGCAAGGTTTCGATTTCCGATCTGCAGGCCAAGCAGCCAAAACAGCGCCGGATCGCCAGGGCATTTTCCATTCCGCCTGAAGTCGCCATCAACAACAATCTGTCAAACGATTTCACGGTTATCGAAGTCCATTGCCTGGACCGGCCGGGCGTGCTTTCCGACATCACCTTCGCGATTGCCGAACTCAACCTCAACATCGCGTCGGCCCAGATCGCCACCTTCGGGGAAAAGGTGATCGACAGTTTTTATGTTACCGATCTTGTTGGCGACAAAATCCTGTTGGAAGGACGTCAGCGCAAAATCATCGATACGCTGACGGAAGCCATCAAATCGGGTACGGCCAAGATCAGGGAAAGCGCGCCGGACAGGATGGTTGCGGCAAAGTGAGGTAGCGGCTTGGGGCTGGTTTCCAAATTTCTCTCGGTAGGCGCTGCAACGATGACGAGCCGCGTGCTTGGCTTCGTGCGCGAGGCGCTGATCGCAGCCCTGCTTGGTGCCGGCCCGGTGGCCGATGCCTTTTACGCCGCTTTCCGCTTTCCCAACCTGTTCCGCAGGCTGTTTGCCGAAGGCGCCTTCAACTCTGCCTTCGTGCCGCTGTTTGCCAGCGAGCTTGAAACCGGCGGGCGGGAAGCGGCAAGAAAATTCGCCGAGGAAATTCTCTCCTCGCTGCTGCTGATCCTGCTGGTGCTTTCCGGTCTTGCCATCGCCTTCATGCCGTTTCTGGTCGGTACCGTCATCGCACCGGGCTTTGCGGACAATCCGGAGCAGTTCGATCTGACCGCCCTGCTCGCACAGATCATGTTTCCCTACCTGACCGCCATGTCGCTGGTGGCAATGTTTTCCGGTGTCCTCAACTCATTCCGGCGGTATTTTCTGGCAGCGCTTGCGCCGGTGCTGCTCAACGTGGTGCTGATCGTTGTCCTGTTGAGTACCTATCTCACCGCCATGGACGGACCGTCGCTCGGCATCGCGATGGCCTGGGGTGTCAGTCTGTCAGGCGTGTTGCAGGTTTTGCTGCTGATCTACGGTATTCACCGGGAGGGCTTTCCGGTCAGACTCAAAATGCCGCGCTTTTCAGCGCCGGTTCGAAGGCTATTGGTGCTGGCGGTGCCGACCGCCATTGCCGCGGGAATTACCCAGATCAACCTGCTGGTCGGCCAGATCATCGCCTCGGCGCAGGAAGGCGCGATCTCGATCCTCAATTATGCCGACCGGCTGATGCAGTTGCCGCTCGGCATCATCGCCGTTTCCATCGGCGTCGTGCTGTTGCCGGAACTGACGCGCGCGCTTGCCGGGGCCGATACTGCTGAAGCCCGCAAGCTGCAGGACCGCAGCATCGAGTTCGGCCTCGGCCTGATGGTGCCCGCCGCCGTTGGTCTTTATCTCATTCCCGAAGCGCTGATTTCACTGGTCTACGAACGCGGTGCCTTTACCCGCGAAACGACACTTGTCACCGCGCAGGTGCTGGCGATCTTTGCACTCGGCCTGCCCGCCGTGGTGCTGACCAAGATTTTCCAGCCTTCCTACTACTCGCGGAAGGATACCCAAACGCCGATGTGGTTTGCCGGTGTCAATGCGCTGACCAACATCGTGCTTGCCATCACCCTGTTTCCCCGCCTCGGCATCAACGGGCTTGCCTGGGCGTTTTCCATTGCAAGCTGGGTCTATGTCCTGTTACTCGGCGGCACGCTGTACTGGAAGAACCATTACCGTCCGGGCGCTGCCGCGCTGCGCAATACGCTGCTGATTCTCCTTGCCAGCCTTTGCATGGGCGGCGTGATCGTTGTTCTCAGAAATTATCTTGGCGCAAGCCTGCTTGATGCACCGCTGCTCCAGCGCATTCTTCTTGTTCTTTGCGTCATCGCTGTCTCGGCAGTCGTCTACTTCGCGCTTGTCATTGCCACGGGCGCCTTACCGCGCGAACCACTGATGCGCATGCTGCGCCGCAAACGCGGATAAGCTTCCTCGCCCTTGCCACACCTGCCCCCTTGTCATTGGGCTCACGCTCGGCCATAACCCGCGCGATTTTCCGACAGACCGAATGCCCGCCGCTCCATCCGGCGGATCAACAGGAACCCAACATGGCACAGCCTTCCAACCGCGTGTTCTCCGGCATCCAGCCGACCGGCAATCTCCACCTCGGCAACTATCTCGGCGCGATCAAGAAATTCGTCGCCATGCAGCACAGCCATGAATGCATCTATTGCGTTGTCGACCTGCATGCGATCACGCAGCCCTTTTCGGTCTGGGGCGGACCGGAGAAACTCGCCGACCACACGCGCGAGGTAACGGCGGCCTATCTTGCTTCCGGCATCGATCCGGAAAAGAACATCATCTTCAACCAGAGCCAGGTGGTCGAACACGCCGAACTGGCCTGGCTGTTCAACTGCGTGGCGCGGATGGGCTGGCTCAGCCGCATGACGCAGTTCAAGGAAAAGGCGGGCAAGGACCGGGAAAAGGCCTCGGTCGGCCTGTTTGCCTATCCCACACTGATGGCAGCCGACATCCTGCTGTATAGGGCAACGCATGTTCCCGTCGGCGATGACCAGAAGCAGC
>JAGRLQ010000040.1:0-5494 GCA_020441735.1 Nitratireductor sp. | reverse complement strand
GCCTATTTCCCGATGACCGAGCCGATCATCGAAGGGCCGGCAACCCGGGTCATGAGCCTGCGTGACGGGGCGAAGAAGATGTCGAAATCCGATCCTTCCGATCTTTCGCGGATTGCGCTGACCGACGACGCCGATTCGATCGCCAAGAAGATCCGCAAGGCAAAGACGGACCCCGCCCCGCTGCCGGAAGGCATTGAGGGACTGAAGGAACGGCCTGAAGCTGACAATCTCGTTGGCATCTATGCCGCGCTTGCCGAAACCTCGCGCGAAGACGTGATCGCGGAATATGGCGGCAAGGAGTTTTCGGTGTTCAAGCCTGCGCTGGCGGAACTCGCCGTTGAGAAGTTGGCGCCGATCAGCGACGAGATGCGGCGGCTTACCGCCGATCCGGCAAGCGTCGATGCCGTACTGCGCAAGGGGGCCGAACGCGCCCGCGCAATCGCCACCGAGACCATGGCCGAAGTCCGGGACATCGTCGGCTTCCTGCGCTGAAAGCACCCCGGCCGCGTTGAAATGCGGCGGCAGAAGGCGTATCTTTGCGTTTAGAACCATTCTAAGCGGGCCAGCCCTACTGGCAACACCAAGGCTCGAACTTGAGGAAGCGTCATGTTCATCCAGACTGAAACGACCCCCAATCCCGCCACGCTGAAATTCCTGCCCGGCCGCACCGTGCTGGATAGCGGTCCGGCGGATTTCCGGTCTCCGGATGAAGCGGAAGGCTCGCCGCTTGCCCAGCGGCTGTTTGCCATTCCCGGCGTTTCCGGCGTGTTCTTCGGCTATGATTTCGTCACCATCACCAAGGAAGGCGAGGACGCCGACGGGTTTGACTGGGCGCATCTGAAGCCCGCCATTCTCGGCGCGCTCATGGAGCACTTCATGTCCGGCCAGCCGGTCATGGCTGCCGATGGTGAACTGCCGGCCGATGGCGAAGAATTCTTCGAGGATGATGACAGCGAGATCGTCACCACGATCAAGGAATTGCTGGAGACCCGCGTTCGCCCGGCCGTGGCGCAGGATGGCGGCGACATTACCTTCCGCGGCTTTCGCGAGGGCATCGTCTACCTGCACATGAAAGGTGCCTGCGCGGGCTGCCCCTCATCCACCGCGACGCTGAAGCACGGCATTCAGAACCTGCTGCGCCACTTCATCCCGGAAGTGCAGGAAGTCGAAGCGGTCTGAGTACCGCGAACTGCTCTGTGAACGTTTGCATGATACCTTAGTCCCGCTTGTTTCGATTTCCGGCGGGTCCATATTTATCCCATGATATGCCTTGCCATCGATACTGCCGGAACCGACTGCGCTGCCTGCATCTATGACAGTGCGCGGGATGCTGTTCTGTCCGAAAAGTCGGAGAATATCGGCAAGGGCCATGCCGAGCGGCTGATGGGCATCGTGTCGGAGGCGATGGCTGAAGCCGATGTCGGTTACAAGGACCTCGAACGGATCATCACCACGACCGGGCCCGGCAGCTTCACCGGCATCCGGGTCGCCATTGCCACAGCCAAGGGGTTCGGGCTCGGGCTCGGCATTCCTGTCATCGGCATCAGCAATCTGCACGGCATGCTGGAACAGGTGCGCCGGCAGATACCGGAAGGCGCAAGCTCCGCCATCGGTGCGGTGATGGATGCCCGGCGCGGCGAACTTTATGCCGTGCTCAGTTTCGACTGCCGCTTTGGACCGGCAGACACTCCCTTCATTGCGGAAACCACCGAATTTGCACGCATGCTGGCAGAAGACCTGCCCACCGGGCGCGGCCTCGTGCTGGGTTGCCAGGGCGAATGTCCCTTTGTCTTGCCGGAGATAGCGGCGGTGCGGACTGTCCCGTTGGAGAGCGTTCCGGTCTCGCTTTTTGCCCGAATCGGAGCAGGGTGCAGCCGGGAAAACTGCCCGCCCGAGCCGGTCTATCTTCGGCGGGCCGATGCAGCGCCGCAGCAGGGTTTTGCCGTCGAGCGGGTCAGCTGATCCTGTAATGGCCCCTTGCCGACGGGCGATGCGGCTGGCAATAGGGCGTGAAACGGTTTCACGCGGGTTCTGATCTTGCAGGTTTTCGGGCAGCTTTTCGGGTGGATGGGCGGCACGCGCCCCGGCTTCAACATTGATGATGCAACCCCGCAGGATTTACCGACCTGCGGCGACATTCACCGTGAATCCTTCACCCAGGCCTGGGAAGATGGAACGCTCGCCACCATGCTGAAAACAAAGGGTACGGTGGCGCTGGTTGCCCGGGCGCGCAAGCCTGCCGGTCACCCGGTGCGCGGCTTTCTGATGTACCGCGTTGCCGGACCGGAGGCGGAAATCCTGACCATTGCGACCGCCCGCAAGGCGCGCCGCCACGGCGCGGGACGGATGCTGCTTGAGGAAATGATCCGGCGGTGTCTTGCCGACCGGCTGCAGGAGATCTTTCTGGAAGTCGATTCCGGCAATGAGGCGGCGATCCGCCTCTATCGCAGCCTCGGCTTTGCCAAGGTCGGTGAGCGGGAAGGCTATTACCGGCAAGGTGGAAACGAACCGGCTGAAGACGGCAAGACCGGCAATGCGCTGATCATGCGGCTTGATCTGACCGATTGAGCCAAACGGCACTGGGAGGAATAGGGGTTGGCGGCAGTCATCCGGCTGACACTCATCGTGACGATCGTGCTGGCGGCGACCTTCGTGCTGGCGCCGGTGCAGATCGTGCTTATGCATGCCGCACCGCAGCTGTCGCGCAAAATTCCGCTCCTGTGGCATCGCATGGTGCTGAAACTGCTGGGTGTCCGGGTGCATCTGCATGGCGAGATGGCCAGGCGCCGACCGCTGATGATCGTTGCCAATCACATCTCGTGGTCGGATATTCTGGTCCTCGGCAGCGTCGGCGAACTCTGTTTCATTGCCAAGGACGAGGTGAAGTCCTGGCCGGGCATCAACTGGCTTGCCGGCATGCAACGCACGGTCTTCGTCAACCGAGAGCGGCGCCGCGATGCCGGAGTTCAGGCCGATACCATTGCTTCCCGCCTGCTGCAGGGCGATGCCATGGTGCTGTTTGCGGAAGGCACGACCGGCAATGGCAACAGGCTGCTGCCCTTCAAGAGTGCACTGTTTGCCGCGCCGCAGATCGCGCTGGAACAATCGGGCATCGACCATGTTGCCATCCAGCCGGTGGCGATTGCCTACAACACACTGCACGGCATGCCGCTCGGGCGCTATCATCAGGCGATTGCCGCCTGGCCGGGGGATATCGCGCTGGCGCCGCATCTCAAGCGCTTCGTGCTGGAAGGTGCCTTCGATGTCGATGTCGCCTTCGGCGAGTGCATCGACATCACGCCGGAAACCAAGCGCAAGGAACTGGCTGCCTCCTGCTACAATGAGGTGCGCAGGCATTTCAGCAGGCTGCGCCGGCTTTATCATCGCGAATAGGGCTGCTTGCAAGCGCGGCAAGCGGGCGATAGAACCCGCGAAAGTGCCGTCCGCAGCTTGATGCGGAGCAAACACCACCAACTTCCGGCAAGAAGATGGAACGAAGCGAAACCATCACGACAACATCTGCCACGGCAGGAGAATCCGGCGGGCATGAAACCCCGCAGGACACCCGTGCCAATACGCGCGCCAACACACGCAAAGTGTTTGTGAAGACCTATGGCTGCCAGATGAATGTCTATGATTCCGAACGCATGGAAGATGCGCTGACCCAGGGCGGTTATGTGCGCACGGAGCGGATGGAAGACGCGGACCTGGTTCTGCTCAACACCTGCCACATCCGCGAAAAGGCGGCCGAGAAGGTCTATTCGGAGATCGGCCGCATCCGCAGGTTGAAGGAGACGCGCGAAAAGAACGGCGGGAAACTCACCCTTGGCGTTACCGGCTGTGTCGCGCAGGCCGAAGGCGAGGAGATCTTTCGCCGGGCGCCCGCCGTCGATCTTGTCGCCGGGCCGCAGACCTATCACGACATCGCTGCCATGGTGGCGCGGGCTGAAGGCGGCGAAAAGGTCATCGAAACGGAATTCGAGATCGAGGAGAAGTTCGCCAAACTGCCCGCCCCTACCCGCCAGCAGACGATTGCACGCGGGGTGGCGGGCTTCCTGACCGTGCAGGAGGGATGCGACAAGTTCTGCACCTTCTGNNGCGTGGTGCCCTATACGCGCGGAGCGGAAGTCTCGCGGCCTGCCTCCCAGATCATCGGCGAAGCGCAGCGCATGGCGGATGCAGGCGTCAAGGAGATCACCCTGCTCGGCCAGAACGTCAATGCCTGGCATGGCAGCGAGGACGGCGAGACCATACGGCTCGGCGATCTGCTGCACCGTCTTGCGGAAATCTCAGGCATCGAGCGGCTGCGCTATACGACCAGCCATCCCAACGACATGGATGACGGGCTGATTGATGCCCATCGCGATATCGACAAGCTGATGCCCTATCTGCACCTGCCGGTGCAGGCGGGTTCCGACCGCATTCTGAAAGCAATGAACCGCCATCACACGGCAGCCGAATATCTCAATGTCATCTATAGGGTACGCGAGGCGCGGCCCGACATCGCCATTTCCGGCGATTTCATCACCGGTTTTCCGGGTGAGACGGATGAGGATTTCGAGGCGACGATGGAGATCGTGCGGGCAGTCAACTACGCCTCCGCCTTCTCCTTCAAGTACAGCGCCCGGCCCGGAACGCCCGGTGCGGAACTGGAAGACCAGATACCCGAATCGGTGAAGGGCGAGCGCCTTGCCCGGTTGCAGGAATTGCTCGGCTCGCAGCAGCAGGCTTTCAACAGAGCCTGTATCGGCAAGACCATCGACATCCTGCTGGAAAAGAAGGGTCGCCATGAAGGCCAGTTGATCGGCCGTTCGCCCTGGCTGCAATCGGTGGTGGTCGATGGGGACTTGTCAGAGATTGGTCACATGCTGGCCGTAAAGGTCACTTCTAGCGGTCCTGTATCGCTGATGGCAGAACGTGTTTGAGTTGCCCCGCCCGCGATACTGGACAAATCCGGAAAACCGGAGCAAACATGGAATTGCAAACGCCCGGAGCGCTTTTTGAACGAGATTAAGAAGATCAGGCCCGCCCGCTCAGCCGACAGCAAAGGCAAGCATGCGAGCGACCAGCTCGTCCTTTCCTTCGACAACAACAAATACGCCACGCTGCTTTTCGGCCAGTTCGACGAGCACCTTGCGATGATCGAGAGCATGCTCGGCATCGAGGCTGTGGCGCGCGGCAACGAAGTCTCCATGTCCGGCGAGGAAGCCTCGGTGCACCGGGCGCGCATGGCGCTGGAACATCTCTACAGCCGTCTGGAAGCAGGCGAGATCATCGAAAAGGGCGATGTGACAGGCGCTGTGCGCATGGCCATTGCCGAGGACCAGCTTTCGCTACCGAGCATGGGCGAGAAAACCGGGCGGCTCTCCATGGCCCAGATCGGCACGCGCAGGAAGGTGATCCAGGCCCGCACCCGCACCCAGGACAAGTATATCCGTGCCATGGATGGCAACGAACTCATCTTCGGTGTCGGGCCGGCGGGCACCGGCAAGAC
>JAGRLQ010000302.1 GCA_020441735.1 Nitratireductor sp. | reverse complement strand
CGATGCTGCGCGGAATGCGCTTGCCCAGTGTCTTGCCGGAATAGGTGGGCAGGCTTGAGACCATCAGCAGACCAATGCCCATGACGTATCCGCTTACGAGAACGTCAAGAAACAGGGTTTCCCGCATGCCGAGCAGTACCAGATAGATCGGCAGCAGGACCACCATGGCGCCGGCCGGGGCGGGAACGCCGACAAAGAAATCCTGCTGAAAGTCGGGCCGGTTGGGCGTATCGAGTTGCACGTTGAAACGGGCAAGTCTCAGGCAGGCGCACATGGCATAGACCAGCGCGGCAATCCAGCCGAAGGGCCGCAACTCATCGAGCAAGGTAAAATAGAGCACCATGGCAGGCGCGACGCCGAAATTGACGAAGTCAGCCAGGCTGTCCATCTGGGCGCCGAAGCGTGTCGTCGATTTCAAAAACCGCGCCACCCTGCCGTCGATGCCGTCGAGAATGGCTGCCAGGATGATGGCGCCGAGTGCGAGCTGGATGCGGCCCTCGATGGCAAAACGGATCGCCGTCAGGCCTGAGCAGATTGCCAGCAGGGTCAGAATGTTGGGAAACAGAGTTCTGAGCGGAATGTCGCGCAGCCGGGTACCGTTGGCCGGTTTTCGTCCTGCGGGCGTGTCGCCGTCCGGCTCGAAGGGTGGAAAGGGCGCGGCCATTGCTCAGCTCTTTCGCACGACCGGGTTGACCATGTCTTCGTCAAAGCGGGCGAGGATGGTCTCACCGCCGATCGCCGTTTGGCCCAGCGCCACTGTGGCGGTGGCGCCCACCGGGCAGTAGATATCAAGCCTCGAGCCGAAACGGATCAGGCCGAAGCGCTCGCCGGTGCCGATTTCCTCACCCTGCCCCGCCCAGCACAGAATGCGGCGGGCAACAAGGCCTGCAATCTGCACTACGCCGACATCGCCATGGGCGGAATCGATCACCAGCGAATTGCGTTCATTGTCCTCAGACGCCTTGTCCAGCTCCGCATTGAGAAAGGCGCCCTTGCGGTAGACGATGCGGGTGATCCTGCCACGCACGGGTGCCCGGTTGATGTGGCAGTTGAAGACGTTCATGAAAACGGAGATGCGCAGCATGGGTTCGCTGCCCAGTTCCAGTTCCGCTGGCGGAACGACACTTGCCACATGGGAAATGCGGCCATCGGCCGGGCTGATGATGAAATCGTCATTGACGGGCGTTACCCGTGGCGGATCACGAAAAAACCAGGCGCACCAGGCTGTCAGCAACATGCCGATCCAGAACAGCGGGCTCCACAGCCAGCCAAGCACGACAGAGGCGGCAAAGAAGATGGCGATGAACTTGTAGCCCTCGGGATGGATTGGCACGAGGGCATTCTTGATCGAATCGGAAACCGACATTCAGAACCACTACCGTTGAAGACAGACACGTTCTAATAGCCGCCAAGGGGAGCGCGGCGCAAGCAAAAGCCCGCGCAAATGCAAGCGGGAAGAAAGTCTCAGCGCTCGTAAAACAGCGCTTCCGGCAAGCCGTAGCGGTCGAGCCAGTCATACCAGGCGACATCGGTCGGGCCGATGATATGATCGACGACCTGAAAGCCACTGCCAGAGCGGCGTAGCAATACCATGATCACATCGCTCATGGCATCCATCGCCCAGTCCTGGGCAAAGCGTGTCCTGCTCCAGTCCAGTGCGCTACCGTCAGGATTGCGCGGTTCGGCCTGCAGATAGGCCCAATCACCGTCGGTGCGCAGGACGGACACCTGAAAAATCACGGTCTGACCGATGGCCGCAGAAACCGGAACGCGGGCGGCATCCATAATCGCGCTGCGCTCGGCGCTGCCGCGTTGCGGAGTGTAGTAGCGGGAAGCCACCTCTGTAGCGGGCAGCCGATCCATAGCTGCCGCATGCTCTACAGCAATACGCGGCGATATCGGTCCCGCCAGAGACGGACTGGCGGCTGCCAGCAGGACCGACAGGGCAAAGAGGATCCTCCCAAACATGATGATTTTGAGCCGCATTTCCTTGTCACAAGCAGCGAATCCGATTGTGACATCCCCATCGCGATCAAAAATCACCGTCTGCCCTCTTTCCCTGTCTGCCGCGTCCCCACTTCCCACAATGATATCAGTAATGGAACGCGGCTCCCGTTCCTTGATCAGGATCAAGCGGTTTAAAACCGCAAGGATTGCAGCAAAACGGCGCCGCGCTCCCTAATTCATGCCGTGTCAGGCAATAGCAGGCTAGCTGACCGTGAACCCTCGGGCCGAGCCATCCTTGCTGGTCGAACTGCTGAAACGCTTGTCGGACTCTGGCGCAAGCGCATCGTCTCCGGCCGTCCTGCCGCGTTCGATGATCCCTTCGCGGTCCATTGCACGTGCCTTGCGCAGCCGTTCCTCGGCTTCGGTCGCCTCGCGCTGGCGGCTCCACATTTCCGCATACAGCCCCTTCTTGCGCAACAGAGCCTTGTGCGTGCCGCGCTCGGCGATTTCACCGGACTTCAGAACGATGATCTCATCGGCGGAAATCACGGTCGAAAGCCTGTGGGCGATAACCAGCGTGGTGCGGTTTTTCGAAACCATGTCTAGGGCCGACTGGATTTCCCGCTCCGTCTGGGTATCGAGCGCCGAGGTCGCCTCGTCGAGGATCAGGATCGGAGGCGCCTTGAGCAAGGTTCGCGCAATCGCCACGCGCTGCTTTTCACCACCTGAGAGTTTCAGCCCGCGCTCACCTACCTGGGTCGCAAAGCCCTCCGGCAGTGCGCGGATGAAATCGCCGATCTGGGCCATGTCGGCAGCCTGCTTAACTTCGGCTTCTCCGGCATCGGTGCGTCCGTAGCGGATGTTGTAGGCAATGGTGTCGTTGAACAGCACCGTGTCCTGCGGCACCATACCGATGGCATGTCGCAGGGACCGCTGCGTCACGTCGCGAAGGTCCTGGCCGTCAATGGTGATGGCCCCGCCGGTGACGTCATAGAAGCGGAACAGCAGGCGGGAAATTGTCGACTTTCCCGCACCTGACGGCCCAACGATTGCCACGGTCTTGCCCGCCGGCACTTCGAAGCTGACATTCTTCAGGATCGGCCGCTCGGCGTCATAGTGAAAATTCACATGGTCGAAGCGGATTGTTCCCCTTTCCACATCCAGTGGCGGTGCATCCTGCTTGTCGGCGATCTCGCGTTCCTCGCCCAGCAGTTCGAACATCGCCTCGAGATCGGCAAAGCCCTGACGGATTTCACGATAGAGAAAACCGATGAAATTGAGCGGGATGGAAAGCTGGAGCAGCAACGCGTTGATCAGCACGAAATCACCCAGCGTCTGCTCACCGCGCTGCACGGCGAGCGCCGACAGCACCATGCAGGCACCCATGCCAAGGCCGAGAATCACCGCCTGGCCGAAGTTGAGCCAGGCAAGCGATGTCCACACCCGGGTTGCCGCCTTTTCATAGCGCGCCATGGAGGCGTCGAAGCGGCCTGCCTCCATCTCCTCATTGCCGAAATACTTGACGGTCTCGAAATTGAGCAGTGAATCGACGGCCTTGGAGTTGGCGTCGGTATCGTTGTCGTTCATGTCGCGGCGGATGGAGATTCGCCAGTTGCTTGCCCGCACCGAGAACCAGACATAGGCCCACACCATGACAGAAATGATCACCACATAGATCAGCCCGAACTCATACCAGATGACGGCTGCCATGAAGGCAAATTCAATGATGGTCGGCCCGCCATTGAGGATGGTGAAGCGGACAATCGACTCGATGCCCTTGGTGCCGCGTTCGATCACCCGCGAAAGCCCGCCGGTACGCCGACCCAGATGATAGCGCAGGCTCAGCGCGTGCATGTGACGGAAGACCAGTGTTGCCAGGCGGCGTACGGCATGCTGGCCAACACTGGCAAAGGCCGCATCGCGAAGATTGTTGAAGGCGACCATCAGGACCCGCCCGACATTGTAGGCGATGACGAGCATAACCGGTGCAATGAGAAACGCGGGAAGCCAGCCTGGCAGCAGGCCGCCGGAATTAAGTGCATCGGTTGCCCATTTGTAGAAATACGGCACCAGCACGGTAATGATCTTGGCGATGACCAGCACCACCATGGCGGCAGCAACCCGCAGTTTCAGATCGGGCCGGTCTGCCGGCCACATATAGGGCCACAGATTTCGGACGGTTGAAAAGGTCTCACCGCTTTTGGCACTGACCACCGGCTGCGGCTGGGCGGCTTTGTCCGCGCCGGCAGGCCGGTTGCGCAGGGGAGCATTCATGAACGGGCTTTCTCATTTCCTTGCAACATGGCAACGCCCTCGCCGGCATCCTTGAACGGGATGGCGTCACTGTCATCTGCCGCAAGCTGCTGCAGGGCGGAAACCAGTTCATTCAGGCGTGTGCGGTTGAGCGTGAAGATCGACTTCGTTCCCTGCGCCTTCCATTCGATGATTCCGGCTGATTTGAGCATCTCCAGATGCTGGGAGACGGTCGACTGGGCGATAGGCATGCAGCAGCAGAAATCTCCCGCGCAACAATGGTCCTGGGTTGCAAGCTTGCGGATGATTTCCAGCCGCGAGGGATGGGAGAGAGCTCTGAAACCCTCCGCCATCATGTGCTCGGGTTCCGACCCGCGGCATTTTCTTGGACGTGCCATGCGAAAATCAAACGTGGTTGTGGTTGACCTCGTTTAATCGGTTTTTGCCGATGTAGTCAAATCACTTTTGGCAACGCTCTTACTGCCGGGATGGCAGCAGAATGGGGTTCGGCTTGAAGTGGACAACCCGAACCGGTCAGCCTGAACTGGATTGGGCGGTACCGGCAGTATCTTCCTCGCCGGGAACCTCGAACACCTGACCAGGATAGATCAGGTCAGGATTTCGTATCTGGTCGGTGTTGGCCTCGAAGATCAGCGTGTAACGCCTGCCCTCACCCAACATGCGCCGCGAGATGCGCCACAGATTGTCGCCACGGCGGATGATAACCGAACGGCCTGTGGTGATGACGGGTTCTTCAACAGTCTCTGTTGCGGCCGTCTGAACCGGCTCCTCGGCAGATTCTTCCACAACAGGCGTTTCAACTGCCTCGACAGGCTTTGCCGGTTCCGGCGTTTCAACCGCAGCCACCTGCGGCGTCTCAACTTCCGGTTCTTCCGTTTGGGCTACCTGCTGCGGCGGTTCCGGCTCATGATCGACGGCAACCTGGGCCCGGGAGGAGACTGTACTGCCGCCCCCTTCAAGCATGTCGGCGCGCAACTGGTGCCTGCCGGACTCCAGTCCCTGCGCCAGTTCGAGCAGGAAGGTACCCTGCGGGGCAACGGTCGCCTCGCCCTTGAAATCGCCATCGATGTAGATGCGCACTTTGGCACCCGGTTCACCCTTGCCGGCAACAAACAGGCGGTCCTTTTCAACGTCGACGGCCTGCACCAGCACCGGAGCCACCGGTTTTGCAGGTTTTGCCGGCTCTTCTGCCACGGGTTCCGCTGGCTCTTCGGCTGCGGCCTCAACCGGTTCCTCGGTTACAGGCTCGGCGACTGCCACCTGTTCGGGCTCCGGTTCTGGTTCCGGCACAGGCTCGCTTCCGGGGCCCTGCAGGATGCGGGAAGCCGCACCGTCGCGCGAAACCATGGCGAGAACTTCACCGCCCTCATCGCCTGCCGCAGGTATGGAAACAATGCCGGTTTCTGCTGAAAGTACGGGTTCGCCTTCCTGCGGAAGCGCGCGGATCACCAGTTCATGATCGCCGGCGGGCAGCGGCTTGTCGAAGACAATGGCAAAGTCGCCTGAAGCGCCCGCCTTTCCCTTGCCGACCACTTTTTCACCCGCAAGAATTTCAACCGCGCTGTCAGGCGGTGCAGATCCTGCCACCACGACAGACCCGTCAGGTTCGACACGCAGAATGTCGAAACGCGGTGTGCCGGGCGGATCCTGTGCCGCAACGACTTCCTCGCCTTGTTCCTCCTGTGACAGGCTGGCGACCTGCTCCGACTCTTCGGTGCTGGTGGACGGCTCTTCTGCCTTTTGCCCGCTATCGGGAACCATTGGCGCCTCTACCTGCGGCGGGGCGGACATCAGGCTGGAAATCAAAGGCTCGCCGGCATCGTTCTTGATCAGCGTGCCGGCCCCGATCGCCGCGCCCGCGCTGACGGTAAGCGCTGCGGCAATGCCGGTTTTACCGGTGGTCAGGACGGATGCCAGACCCGATTTTCCGAATAGTGTAAACGCCATTGCCTTCCCCCTGCCTCCTTCGGCGAAGCACGCTTCGCACACGGGAATCGCCAGAGTTAATCCGGCTCACAAAATGATATATCCGATTAGCGAAGCAAAATCACCACTCACGATGGGGAAAGCATTTCAATTCTTCTCCATCGGCGCTAGAGCAACCAATGCAACCAAGCGGATCATATCATGCCTGAAATCACCTCCATCTGCGTTTACTGCGGTTCCCAGCCGGGCAATCACCCTGCCTTTCAGGAGGCTGCCCGCATTCTGGGCAAGACCATGGCGAAACGGGACATCCGCCTCGTTTATGGCGGCGGTGGCATGGGCATCATGGGTGAGATTTCCCGCTCCGTGATCGAGCATGGCGGCAAGGTTACCGGCGTCATCCCGAAGTTCCTTATCTCCAAGGAACGCGGCACCATGGGCTGCGACGACGACGATGACGCGTTGGGTGAGGTCATCGTCACCCGCGACATGCACGAGCGCAAAACGAAGATGTTCGAGTTGTCTCAAGCCTTTGTCGCGCTGCCGGGCGGCATCGGCACGCTGGAAGAAGTGGTGGAAATGCTGACCTGGGCGCAGCTTGGACGGCATGATTATCCGGTGGTCTTCGCCAATGTGGAAGGATTCTGGGACCCGCTGATCGACCTGCTGGCGCACATGGCGGAAGCCGGTTTCATCCACACAAGCGGGCGGCTGAAGCCGCTGGTCGTGCTCGATCCGGCGAAAATCATCGACGAGATTCTGGCGGCCTAGGCTGCCGCGTCATGCGTTTGAGACCTGGTCAAGCCGGTTTGCGCAGGGCAGACCACGTGTAGATCACCAGTGCCGCCCAGATCATGACGAAGGCAACCGCCTGCCAGAAGGAAAATGGCTCGCGAAAGATGAAAAGCCCGGTCAGGAACATCAGCGTTGGTGCCAGGTACTGCATCAGCCCGACCGTGGAAAGCCGCAATCCCTTGACGCCAAAGGCATAGAGGATCAGCGGGGCGGCAGTCACCGGCCCACAACCCAGAAGCAACGCCGTATTGCTTACACTTTCAAAGAAAACGCCGTGCCCTGACGCCTCGCGCCAAACAATGAAGGCAAGCGCAAACGGGGCAAGCAGCATCACCTCGATCAGAAAACCCTGAGAAGGGCCGACATCAATGGTCTTGCGCAGAAAGCCGTAAGTGGCAAAGCTGATGGCAAGCGCCAGGCTGATCCATGGAAAGACGCCGCCGAGCACCGTCAGCAGCAGAACGGCGAGTGCGGCAAGTGCAAGCGCAACCATCTGCGCCCGGGTGAACCGCTCACCGAGAAATGCCGCTCCCATGGCGACGGTAAACAACGGGTTGATGTAATAGCCCAGCGCAGCCTCGAGTGTCCGCTCAACAGCAATCGCCCAAACATAGATCGTCCAGTTGCTGGAGATGATGAGGGCGGTGATGAACAGAATGCCGAGCTTTCTCGGGTTTTTGAATGTCGGCAGAATGTCGCTGGTGCGCCCTATCAGCCACAGGACCACGCCGGCGACGGGCAGCGACCAGAGCGCCCGGTGAGCCATTACCTCGAAGGCATTGATGTCCTGCAGCAGCTTCAGATAAAGCGGCAGAATCCCCCACAACAGGTATGCCCCGAGCGCGTTGAAAAAGCCGGTGCGGGTATCAACGGACTGCGATTGAACCGTCGGGGCGTTCATGGGTTTAGGTTCGGCTTCCGCCACACGCATGAAACTGTTCCGGACAAAGAGGATCAGACAGCCGATTTCATCAGCTTGTAGTTGATCGAATCGGTCAGCGCCTGAAAGGAGGCATCAATAATGTTATCGGATACACCGATGGTCGACCAGCGCTCGCCGCTGTCATCCGTCGATTCGATCAACACGCGGGTAACGGCTTCCGTGCCGCCATTGAGGATACGCACCT
>JAGRLQ010000301.1:1598-4941 GCA_020441735.1 Nitratireductor sp. | reverse complement strand
CGGACGACGCCCTCCATCCCATCCTCGAGCGCCTTTCGGAGAATTTCGAGACGCGGCTGACGCCCAAGAAGCCCTGGACCATCACCAAGATGGATCAGGAGATTTACAGCCGCATGCTGCGCCAGATCGTCCCTGTTGCCCTGGATGTCACAACCATCGACGCTACCTGGAAACTCTCCCAGAACAAGCCGGACGAGGTTCGCCTTGCTGCTGCCGGTGGCCTCGCGGCAACCGATTCCGACGCGGGGATCGGCAGTGAAACGGAAATACTGGCCGGCCTGATGCGGGGTCTGGACGAAAACGGGAAAATGGGCTGAAAACACCGGTGCGGTGCCTCCGGTTTGATCCCGATCAAGGAAATACATGGTAATTCGTGAATGTTTGCCCCTGTAACTTCAGGAGGCAAACATGAACCGTCTCGCTTTCATGATTTTCATCATGGCATTTGCAACGATCACCGGCGCTATCATTGTGGCGCTTCTTACCCTGAACATGTCGGAGCCGATCCATTTCTACGCGGCTGCGGGTGCAGGTGCCATCATCGCGGCGATTGCCTCGGTGATCATCTCCAAGCAGATCAGGACCTGACGAACGCGGTCACATCGGCAAAGACCGCCGAAAACATCTGCGGCGTCAGTCTGCCGGTGTTCGTATTGTATCGTGAGCAGTGGTAGCTGGAGAAAATCCGGTAACCGGCAAGTTCGCTCGTCCCGGCATGGCGGAAGGGGTGTTCGGCAACCCGCCCGCCAAGCGCCCTTGTCGTCGTGTCGTGAGCAATCTTGCCCAGCGTTATCAGCGCCTTGAGGTTTGAGAACCGTCCAAGCGTTGCCAGAAGAAACGGTCGGCAGTGATTGATCTCGGCACCAACCGGCTTGTTTTCCGGCGGCACACAGCGCACGGCATTGGTAATCGCGCAATGCTTCAGCCGCATGCCGTCATCGGGATCGGCGCGATAGCTGCCCTCGGCAAACCCGAACTCAAGCAGCGTGGCATAGAGAAGGTCCCCGGCATAATCGCCGGTAAACGGTCGTGCAGTGCGGTTGGCGCCGCGAAGCCCCGGGGCCAGGCCGATGATCAGCAGCCTGACGTCTTCATCGCTTGACGCTGACCAGGTGTCGACCGGCGCATTGTGCCAGTCCGGCTCTCTTTCGCGCCAGTGATGACGGAATTCCACCAGCCTCGGGCATAGCGGACAGTCGCGCGGCGGGTCGGAAACAGCGGGAGTTGGATCGGTCCGGGTACTCATGCAGGCCAGAAAATCAGGCCCGTCGCCAGCATGCAAATACTGCGGCAAGCCATCAACAGATTACCGCTGTTGCGCGATCAGTAATCGTCCTCATCTTCCTCATCATCATCTTCGTAACGCGAGGCGGGGGCAGGGCGCTCGGAAGCGTCACGGCCAATGTCCTTTTCAAGGCTGGCAAGCTCGATGAAGTGGTCGGCCTGGCGGCGCAAATCATCGGCAATCATCGGCGGCTGGGTGGTGACGGTTGAGGCGACCGAAACCTTGCGGCCCTTGCGCTGCAGCACTTCCACCAGATAGCGGAAATCGCCATCGCCGGAAAACAGCACGAAGTGGTCTACTGTGTCGGCGAGTTCCAGCGCGTCAATTGCCAGTTCAAGGTCCATGTTTCCCTTGACCTTGCGGCGGCCTGAAGCGTCGGTGAATTCCTTGGTCGGCTTGGTGATCACCCGGTAGCCGTTATAGTCCAGCCAATCGATCAGTGGGCGGATGGAGGAGTATTCCTGATCCTCGATCAGCGCGGTGTAGTAATAGGCGCGCAGCAGATAGGCCTTCTTTTCGAAATAGCGCAGCATGCGCTTGTAATCGATGTCGAATCCGAGCGAGCGCGAGGTGGCATAGAGGTTTGCACCGTCGATAAGCAGTGCGATTTTTTCACGTTGGTCGAACATGAATTTCTCCAAATATGATCAGTATCAATAGTCGCAGCCCGGTCGCCGGAAAGAGCGGAAACCGGCGGGCTTGCGATAACAAAGACAGTATAATCCGCCATTGCGCCAAGGATGAGGCACGCTGACGGCGGAAACGCGCGGCATATCATCACGCGGTCCCGTCGGCAAGTTGGCGAAAACTCCGGGCACCTCAGTGGATTTGCCTTGAAATATTCTCCTTTTCGGGCTACGCACGCGCCAAATTCCCGAAATTGCAAGCAATCAGGAGCCTCCCATGGCACGTGTTACCGTTGAAGATTGCATCGACAAGGTAGACAACCGCTTCGAACTGGTCCTTCTCGCCAGCCACCGCGCCCGTCAGGTCTCCGGCGGCAGCGAAATTACCGTCGATCGTGACAACGACAAGAATCCGGTGGTCGCCCTGCGTGAAATCGCCGACGAGACACTGTCTCCGGCCGATCTCTTTGAAGACCTGATCCACTCTCACCAGCATCAGGTGGAAGTCGACGAGCCGGAAAGCGATCAGCCCGATGGCCGCGCCATTGCCGAAGAGCCGCGCATTGACAGTGTCCCGGAAGCCCCGGTCTTTTCCGACAGCGAAGACAAGGCTGAGGAAACCGTCACTTTCGACCAGATGTCGGAAGAAGAACTGCTGGCAGGCATTGAAGGCCTTGTTCCGCCGGAAAAAAGCGACGATTTCTAAGCCTTTTTCCTGTCTTATCAGGCATTTGCAGCCCGGGCCTTGTGTCCGGGCTTTGCATTTTCAGCGCCAGAAACCCAAACCTTTGCTTTGCTCTGGGGCTTCGCTGTGCATATACTTTCAGCGGGCATGCGCTGAAGGCAGCTCCAAATGCGGAAAATAGGCTTGCGGGGGCTCGAAACCACCATTGATGCGCCAGTATGAACTCGTAGAGCGGGTTACCAGCTACAAACCTGACGCAAACGAGGCACTGCTCAACAAGGCTTACGTCTATGCCATGAAGAAGCATGGCGAGCAGCGCCGCGCCAGTGGTGATCCGTATTTCTCCCATCCCCTGGAAGTTGCCGCCATTCTGACGGATCTGCGTCTCGATGAGGAGACAATCGCCGTCGCTTTGCTCCACGATACGATCGAGGATACCGATGCGACGCGCGCCGAAATCGACGAGATGTTCGGCGACCGGATCGGCAATCTGGTCGAGGGGCTGACCAAGCTCAAGCGCATCGATCTCGTTTCCAAGAAGGCCGAACAGGCCGAGAACCTGCGCCGTCTGCTGCTGGCGATCTCAGATGATATACGCGTGCTGCTGGTCAAGCTTGCAGACCGGCTGCACAACATGCGCACGCTGCATCACGTCAAGCCCCACAAGCGTGCCCGTATCGCCCAGGAAACCATGGAGATTTACGCGCCGCTTGCCGGCCGCATCGGCATGCAGGACCTGCGCGACGA
>JAGRLQ010000301.1:0-1589 GCA_020441735.1 Nitratireductor sp. | reverse complement strand
GAGCTTTCCTTCAAATACATCAATCCCAAGGCCTATGAGACGGTTACCCAGCACCTTGCCGATCTGGCCAAGGATAACCGTCCCCATATCCGACGCATCATCAAGGAGCTGACCGCCAAGCTCGAAGCAGAAGGCATTGATGCCACGGTGCGCAGCCGTCAGAAAAAGGCCTGGTCGGTCTTTCGCAAGATGGAATCCAAGGCTTTGGGCTTCGAGCAGCTCTCCGACATTTTCGGCTTCCGCATCATCGTCAAGACAGTGGAGGAGTGCTATCGCGCGCTTGGCATTGTCCATCAGACCTGGCCGATGGTGCCCGGTCGTTTCAAGGACTTCATCTCGACGCCCAAACAGAACGATTACCGTTCGATCCACACCACTGTGGTCGGTCCCGGCCAGCAGCGTGTCGAACTGCAAATCCGTACCTGGGAGATGCACAACGTCAACGAATACGGTGTTGCCGCCCATGCCTTCTACAAGGACAAGGAAAACGCCGATCACAATGACAGCAAGGTCTATGCCTCGCTGCGGCGTACCATCGAGCAGCTTGCCGAGGGTAACAACGCCGAGGAGTTTCTGGAACACACCAAGCTGGAACTGTTCCTCGACCAGGTATTCTGTTTTACGCCCAAAGGCCGCATCATCGCGCTTCCCAAGGGGGCGACGCCGATCGACTTTGCCTACGCGGTACACACCGATGTCGGCAATTCCTGTGTCGGCTGCAAGATCAACGGCAAGATGATGCCGGTGATCACCGAATTGCAGAATGGCGACGAGGTGGAAATCATCCGCTCCACCTCACAGGCTCCGCCGGCTGCCTGGGAATCGGTGGTGGTGACCGGCAAGGCACGTGCCGCCATCCGCAAGGCGACGCGCGAGGCGATCCGCAAGCAGTATTCGGGCCTCGGCACCCGCATTCTCGAGCGCGCCTTTGCCCGCATCGGCAAGACCTATACCCGAGAGGAGCTTGAGGTTGCCCTGCCACGCCTTGCCCGGGAGCGCCTCGATGACGTGCTGACCGATGTCGGGCGCGGCGAACTCTCCTCGCTAGACGTGATCAAGGCCGTCTATCCCGACTATCGAGAGGACCGGACGACGGAAAAACCCAAGCGTGGGGAAGGGTGGTTCAACCTGAAAGCCGGTGCCAACATGCTGTTCCGCCTGCCGGGCATGGACAACAACCGGGAGAAACTGCGCGAATTCGCCAAGCAGAAAAAGGCCAGTGCCATCCCCATCCGCGGCGCCGGAAACGAGTTGCCGGTCCGCTTCGCTCCGGAAGGCGGCGCGGTTCCCGGCGACCGGATCATCGGCATTCTGGAACCCGGTGTCGGCGTTACCATCTATCCCATTCAATCGCCTTCGCTTGCCGAGTTCGAAGACAAGGACCGTTGGCTCGATGTGCGCTGGGATATCGAGGAGGGCAGCACCAACCGCTTTCCGGCCCGAATCCGTTCGGTAACGATCAACGAACCGGGCGTGCTTGCGACCATCACCGAGGTAATCGCGAACAATGATGCCAACATCCAGAACCTTTCGATGACCCGCTCAGCCGACAACTACATGGACATGGTGTTCGATCTCGAGGTCTGGGA
>JAGRLQ010000039.1:4638-10824 GCA_020441735.1 Nitratireductor sp. | reverse complement strand
AGCCGCGCTTCTTGGCGGCCTTGATCATCTTTTTCACCTTGTCGGCGGAAAGGTCGAGCAAGGTGGCTTCATTGCTCTCCTGCTCGCTGCCTTCGGCTGCGGCGTCCTTTTTGGCTGCCGCTTTGGCAGGTTTTCTGGCCGGCTTGGTTTCGGCCTTTGCAGCAGTCTTCGCCTTCTCAGCAGGCTTGGCAGCCTTGGAAGCGGCTGCGTCCGGCTTCGCGGCAGCCGCCGGCTTGGCTTTCTTTTCTTCCGCGGCTTCCGCTTTCTTGGCCGTTGCGCTCTTCTTCTTCGTGGTCTTCGTAGCCATAGAGTATTTCCTGCCTCACCGGCCTGCCGGTGAATGTGCACTCATCATCGATATCTGTCCGGCCGGCTGGCGGTCAGACCATCGTGCGCACGTGGTTGTCATTTCTTCTGCGTATTGGGTTCGCCGGGACACCGGCTGTAGCGAAACTGCCTGTTTGAATTCTTGCTGCGAATCGTACATTTACCATCCTGGTCAGGTACAGCCGCCATGGTTAACCCGGTGTTAAACCTGCAAAATCAGTATCTTGCCTGATCCAGGCTCCTCCCGGAAGCAGATGCCGGAAAGCGGTTCCGCAACCACCGCTCGACACCCGTCTTGCCTAGTCTACCCTGATTCCTTTTCAAAGCCGAAAGGTCAAGCTGAAAATGCTTAGGGTCAAAACTCAACTACTGGCCCAAAATGGCGCCCGATATGACAAGAAATACGAGAAAAAGCGCGAAGAGCGGGGTTTATCCCCCGGTCGAGAGCTTTGACGAAGTAGTTCGCCGTCATAACGGTGCGTCTTTCAGATTGGGCAAATTTGCACGGGCTACCGCGTTGCAGGAACTTGAAAACCAGGCGGTTTCCTGCGTTCCCGCTCCTTGTATCCGCACAAGTTTGCTCCAACCATTTTGCGCCAGTAGTTGAGTCTTGACCCTTACCTAGGTGGTCCTCTTTTGCGGATTTTCAAGCATTAAACAGCCAAAACACCCATGTTTTGAAGACAATTGCCCTCAAAGCGCCTTCATCGGCCTGCCCGAGGAAAAGCCAAATCCGTCAATCAGCGCTTCGGTACCCTCCTCCCGTTCGATCTCCGCACGGATGGTGTTCAGCCGCTCCTGGTTTTCTTCGCTGTCATCGGCCGAAAGCGCGGTTTCCGCCGCTTTCAGCTCATTGCGCAGCGCCTTGGCGCGCATGTGCAGCGTATAGGCCTGGCGCCAGCCTTCCAGGGCATCCTCGAAGGCCGCATCGGACCGGAACTGCCAGATACGGTTTTGTGCAAGCTGCCCATCCATGCGCTGCGCGGTTTCCGCATTGGGTGATGTCTCGAGCCGCTCGCGAATTGCCCCATGGGTCATGGCCTCTCCCCGCCCGGCGCATTCGGCATGGAAATCGACCAGCCACTGGCGCAGGGTTTCAGCACTTTGCGATGACAGCGGCAGGCTGACGAACTCATCGAAGAACGCTTCGATGATCGCGGGATGGTTGCAGGCACCCATCACCAGCGCCGCTTCGCGTAGCGGCACATGGGTCTTGCCCTTCTTGAAGATGCCGGTGGACAGCAGCGCCGGCGATGCAACAACGCCGCCACGCTGGCCTTTGGAGCCACCTTCCCGCCAGCCCGAACCCTGCCTTGCCCGGTTGCGCGGCTTGCCATTACCACCGCCGTCCCAGCCATCCGGCCCCGAAGTGCCCGCACCGAAATAGGCTGCCAGGCGATCGGCCATGTCCTGCTCGTAGTGGCGGCGAACGCTCGGCTCACGGATGGCTCCGATCACCTGACGGATGCTCTTTTCAAGCATTGCCTTGCGTTCCGGCGTGTCGAAGAGCCCGCTTGCGGTCTCGCGGTTCCAGATCATTTCCGCCAGCGGCACCGAACCGGCGAGCACCTCACCCATTGCCTCGGGGCCTTCCTGGCGGATCAGATCGTCGGGATCGAGGCCCTCGGGCAGCAGGGCAAACCGCGCGGAGCGTCCGGCCTCGAGCCCCGGCAGCAGCATGTCGATCGCCCGGTGCGCCGCCTTGACGCCGGCCTCATCACCATCGAAGCAAAGCACCGGCTCGCCATGCAGCCGCCAAAGCAGCAGCATCTGGCGCTCGGTCAGCGCAGTGCCCAACGGCGCCACCGCATTGGGAAAGCCCGCCGCATGCAGCGCCAGAACATCCATATACCCCTCACAGGCGATCACCTGCTTGCGCTCATGCACCGTACGGCGCGCCCGGGCGTAGTTGTAGAGAACGTTCGACTTGTGAAAGAGTTCGGTTTCCGGCGAATTCATATATTTCGCCGGAACATCGCTGCTGAGCGCCCGCCCGCCAAAAGCAATCACCCGCTCGCGGGCGTCGGGAATGGGGAACATGATCCGGTTTCGGAAGCGGTCATAGGAAACCGCGATCTCCCCGCCGTGAACGACCAGCCCGCAGGCTTCCACCTGCTCAGGCTTGATGCCCTTTGCCGACAGATGCTCCTTCAGGGCATTGCGGCTGTCGGGTGCAAAGCCGATGCGGAAGGTCTTCTGCATTTCCGCGCTCAACCCGCGCTCGCGCAGATAGGCGCGTGCCGGGGCGCCTTCCGACGCCTGCAGCTTCTGCTCGAAGAACGCCGTCGCCAGCTCCATGGCATCGAACAGCGTGGCGCGCTTTTCCTCCCTTTCCTGCTCCCGCCGGTCCATGACCGGCATGGGCAGGCCCGCCTGATCCGCCAGCCGTTCGACGGCTTCGGGGAAGCTCATTCCGTCCAGTTCGGTCAGAAAACGGAAATGGTCGCCGGAAACACCGCAGCCGAAGCAGTGATAGCGCCCCTTGCGGTCCTCACAGTGAAAGCTCGGCGTTTTCTCGCCATGAAACGGACAACACGCCCAGTAATCGCCCCGCGCCGCATTGGTCTTCTTCTTGTCGAAGGTCACACGCTTGCCGATGACTTCCGATATCGGAAGCCGGTCGCGGATTTCATCCAGAAAGGAATCGGGAAAACGCATGGCTCTGGGCTGTGGTGAAAAAATCAGTCTACCGCTTCATGCAATGGAAACGCAATCAAAGCTTGCAGGAATGCACTTCCCGGCTTCCCCGGGCGCCGTTCTCATTCCCGGACGGGCACAGCTTTACCCCGCATTATGCTTGTAAAAAATCTTACATTCTAAATGCAATTTACTTCACCCAAAGGCGAAACAGTGCCGGGCTCTGCCCGATTTACTTGCTTTTGACCAGCATTGCTCCAACAATGGTTGATGTCGGGTGTGCGAGTGAAGCCCGCCATGTGTGAAATTGATGTGGGGTCAATTCACGCCGATTGCCGGGTGGGCGGAATCGCAATGCCAATTGTCAACAGCTTCCCCTGTGCGATCGGTCATCGGCTAATCAGCCGTGATCGTTAAATGCCGGATATAACGGGAAACGGGTTAATACAAGAGGCGATCAGTGAACACGCGTGGCAGCAGCAGGTCGGAACCACTTCTGAAAATCATCGCCGGACAGGACATGACCGAAGCCATGCGCCTGATCCGTGACATCGGGCAATATGAACACTCGGTATATCACCTGGCCCATCGCCCCAACTCTCCAACCGATCTGCCCTATTTCAAATCGACCTATCCCCATTCGTGGCTCGGCCGCTACATAGAAAACGAATACTTCAACATCGACCCCGTCATGCTGGATGGCTTTGATCACGTTGAACCTTTCTTCTGGTCGAAGCTTGAGAGGAAGGGCGGTCAGCACGCCGCATTTCTCAAAGACGCCTTTCAACACGGCATCGGATGTACCGGCTTTTCCATTCCGCTCAATGACCGCTCTCAGCGCAGGGCGATGTTCTCGGTGACCTCCAACATGGACAAGGAGAACTGGCGCAGGAAAATCGATGGCGAGCGCGAAATGCTGATCCAGATTGGCGACGCACTTCACCGCAAGGCTGTCCGGCAGGTATTCGGAACCGATGAAGGCCCATCCCTTTCCGCGCGCGAGATCGAGTGCCTTTACTGGACGGCACGCGGCAAGGACAGCGCCTCGGCAGCCGACATCATTCAGCTTTCGGAGCATACCGTCCGCGACTATCTGAAATCGGCACGCAGCAAGCTCGGCTGCGTGACCATCGCCCAGGCGATTCACGAGGCAACCAAACTCCGGCTGATCTAGGGTCAGGGCTGAATTGCCGGCTCGAAATGATCGGCGCCTATCTGTTCGGCAATCGAGTTTCGACCCCAACCCGAAACCGTTTGCCGCCGGTGGAATCTGCAGCATTGCCGTTGCAATCATAAAGCGAACATGGCCGGATAAGCTCGCCTTATACGGTGATTCGACGGGGAAAATCCCTCACATTTGGGGGTTGCAAAAACTTGCTGTCACATGTTGAACTTGTATTGAAAAAGCACTGACCAGTCTCGAAGTGGGTTCGAACTACAGGCTTTTTCATAGGCTGCCCGGCTTGAGTGGGTCAGGCCGGGCAGTTTTTCTTTTCTGCACGAACACCTTTGCCACCTGGAACTGCCAAGGCCATCCAGCCTGAACAGGTTTCTTCAGCCGAGCTTTTCCTTGAGCTTTGCACCGGCCTTGCCCATGTCGACCTGACCGCGATAACGCTCCTTCAGAAGCCCCATGATCTTGCCCATGTCGCGCAGGGATTGCGCACCGGTCTCCTCGATCAGTTCGGCAATGACACTGTCCATCTTCTCGTCATCAAGTTGCGCCGGC
This sequence comes from Nitratireductor sp., assembly GCA_020441735.1. GTDB lineage: Bacteria > Pseudomonadota > Alphaproteobacteria > Rhizobiales > Rhizobiaceae > Salaquimonas. The sequence goes on along the minus strand of JAGRLQ010000039.1, from coordinate 6,131 downwards.
ATGAATTCCTTGATGATGTCAATTTCGGTCAGTTCCTGGTCGGCAAGGTCCTGCCTGCCGCCCTTGGCATAGAGTGCAGACGACTCCTCGCGCTGCTTGACCATCTTCGCAAGAATGTCGAGCACCTCTTCATCATCGGCCCGGTCCTTGCCCTTGCCGCGCAGCGCGATATCGCGGTCGATGATTGCGGCATGGATGAGCCGCAGCGTTGAAGTCCGCTTCCGGTCCTGACCCTTCTGGGCAGCTTTCAAAGAGTCGGCGATTTGTTCCCGCAACATGTTTGCCTGTCCTTCCAGAACCCGGCCGCAAAGGCCGGGAATTTCCCGCAGTTATGGGCCAGCCGGAAACAAAGCTCAACTGGCCTGTCGAAGAGTTGATAACAATGGTGAAAGGCGCCAAAGCGAGGTTGACCATGCCCTGCTGGCAGACTATTGAGCCACTTCAGCCGCAATCAAATTCAAAATGCGCCGCCCGGCAGAACCGGTGCAGGCCTTTGCGCGGGTAGCCGCTCTTTGTTGCTGCACCATCCCGCCCACGGAGACCCCGGCCATGGCCGATACGCTGAGTATGGAAACCCCCGCGAAGACACCCGGCTGGGAAACACCGGTTCCCACCGCCGTGCTGGTTCTGGCCGATGGCATGGTGATCGAGGGCGAGGGCGCCGGCGCCACCGGCGAAGCGGAAGCCGAGGTCTGTTTCAACACGGCCATCACCGGCTATCAGGAAATCCTCACCGATCCATCCTATGCCGGGCAGGTCGTCACCTTCACCTTCCCCCACATCGGAAATATCGGCACCAATGAAGAAGATCTCGAAACCTTCAATCCTGCTGCTGCCTCCGGTGTCGTCGGCGCAATCTTCAAGGCCGACATCACCGATCCTTCCAACTACCGTTCGGCGCGCCATTTTGATGACTGGCTGAAGGCGCGCGGCATCATCGCCATGGGAGGCATCGATACCCGTGCGCTCACCGCCCATATCCGTGAAAAAGGCCTGGCAAATGCTGTCATCGCCCACCACCCCGATGGCAAGTTCGATATTGCCGCGCTGAAAAAACGCGCTGCCGCCTGGCACGGACTGGAAGGACTCGATCTGGCCAGGGATGTCACCAGCGGCCAGACCGGACACTGGACCCAGACCGCTTGGCGCTGGAATGAAGGCTATGGCGAGCAGGAAGCCACCGACTTCAATGTCGTGGTGGTCGACTACGGCGTAAAGAGCAACATCCTGCGCCTGCTGGCAGGCCTTGGCTGCAAGCTCACCATCCTGCCGGCCCAGGCCAGTGCCGAGGAAGTCCTGTCCCACAATCCCGATGGCGTCTTCCTGTCGAATGGCCCGGGTGATCCGGCAGCCACCGGCGAATACGCCGTGCCGATGATCCGCGGTGTGCTGGAAAAGGACATTCCCGTCTTCGGCATCTGCCTCGGCCACCAGATGCTCGCATTGGCGCTCGGCGCCAAGACCGAGAAAATGCATCAGGGCCATCACGGCGC
>JAGRLQ010000039.1:0-4603 GCA_020441735.1 Nitratireductor sp. | reverse complement strand
AGGTGGAAATCGTCTCGATGAACCACGGCTTTGCCGTTGCTGCCGGCAGCCTGCCCGAAGGCGTCACCGAAACCCACGTCTCGCTGTTCGACGGTTCGAACTGCGGCCTTTCGCTTGCCGGAAAGCCGGTCTTTTCAATCCAGCACCACCCCGAGGCATCACCCGGCCCGCAGGACAGCCACTATCTGTTCCGCCGCTTCGTCAATCTGATGCGCGAACGCAAGGGCATGGAATTGCTGGCCGAATAACGGCCGTCAGGCTTCTGCGCCAACCGCATCGGTGACCGGCTGTTCCTCGCGAACAAAATACAGGATCAGCCCGCCGGCAGCGATGAAGCCGATGACCACGAACAGTGCCATGCGCGTCGCGACCTGCTCGGCTTCCACCGCCTCCATGCCTTCCATGATGTATTTCGCCGTGGAGTCGGCAATGAGCCAGCCGAACAGCGCCGGGCCGACAACCGAGGATGAGCGACCGGCAACCGCGAACAGGCCGAAGAACTCCGCGCTTCTTCCTGCCGGCGCCAGCTTGGCGACCATGGTGCGGCTGACCGACTGCAGCCCGCCCATGGCAAAACCGGCAATACCGGCAATGATGAAGAAGGCCCATCCGGCATAGTTGGTCTGAAGCCACAACACGCTAAGCATCATGCATACCATGGAGGCAAACAGTGCCATCCGCCCGCTGATGCGTTGGCTCATCTCGCCGAACACCCACGCACCCAGCATGTTGGTCACGCCGACCAGAATGATCAGGATGATCAACTGTTCCTGGCCAAACCCGTACAACACCGCCCCAATAATCGCTGCGAAGTTGAGCGCGATCATCACCCCGTCATTATAGAGAATGAAGGAAGCCATGAACTTGAAGTACTCGCGGTGATTGCCGAGTTCCTTCAGCGTACGCCACAGCCGCTTGAAGCCCAGTGTCCAAACGCTCTCACCAGCCTTGAGCTTCGCAGGCTCGGCGCGTTCCTCGACGAACAGGATGAGAGGCAGGGTAAAGGCGAGATAGTAGACAGCCGTGATCACCAGTGTCAGCCGCAGCACGAAATTGCTGTCATAGATCACCACCAGCGGCAGCACGATCGCCAGGCAGACATTGCCGCCGATGGAGCCGATCGCCCAGCCGTTCCCGGAAGTTCGTCCGAAATCGCGCCGGTCGGCGATCTCCGTCAGAAAGGCATCGTAATAGACCTGGGCTGCCCGGTAGCCAATTTCGGCGAGAATGAAAAACGCCATGCCCGTAAAGACATCGCCTTTTTCTACGAAGAACAGGCAGCCGGTAAAACCCGCCGACATGAAGGTGAAGATCGCCAGCATGCGTTTCTTCACGGCGAAATGATCGGCCAGCGTGCCGAGCACCGGCGAGATCAGCGCAACGACGACCATCGCAGCAGCAACCGAAAACCCCCACAGCTTGGTTCCCTCTGCGCCGCCGACGACCCCCTGCTTGAAATAGGCCGAGTAGACTGCCAGCAGAATGACAGCTGCATAGGCGGAATTGCCGAAGTCGTAGAGATACCACGCCACCCGCCGCCCTTTCGGCGTTGAAAAGAATTTTCTCACGCTTTCGCTTTCCTCGTCCCCGTTCTTCTTTTCCTGCGGGCATCGCCGTTTCCCGAACGGCGAATTCCTCCGTGCCCCTACATACCGCGCATGTCGGCACGGTCAAACGGATAGGCGGCAACTTCCTGCGCCGCCTCGCGGCTTTCCACATCCTGTGAATAAACCCCGTGATAGTGTTCGGGAAGTTCGCCGGCTATCGCCCGCATCACCTGTTCGCCGATGGTATCGTATGTTTCCTTGCGCTCGGCATGGCTCAGCAGATGAGGGTTTTGATGCGATCCGGGATCAATCGGCTTGCCGATTGAAATGACCAGTTTCGGCCGCCACTCCTTGAACAGTTTTTCAAATCCGGTCAGCCCGACCGGAACAACCCGGGCGCCGCTTTCCACGACGATGTATCCGATCCCGCCGCGCGGCGGACGCAGCACCTGCGCCCAGGAACCGCCTTCGGGAAAGATGCCGACAACCCCCTTTTTGCGCAGCACGGCGATCGAATAGTCCAGCGAGGCGCGCGAATAGGCACCGCGGCGCACCGGGAAATAGCCCCACAGGCTGGGAATGAACTTGACGATAAAAGGCGCGTTGGGAAAGCGGAAGCCGCCGACGAACTCCACCTGGCGTTTCGTCAGGCTCAGCAGCGCCACCGGATCGGCAAAGTGGAAATGATTGCCCGCGAGAATGACCGGTCCCTCGGCAGGAACGTTTTCAACCCCCCGGATTTCCAGCCGCGACACCAGTTTGAAAGCCAGCAGGGCCAGCCCGCGCAGCATCCAGCGCATCGCCCGCCGGCGCGGATAGGGATAATCCTGCCGGTCAGCCCTTTGGGTTGCCGCCGGCAGGCGGTTGTCCTCAGCCTTGCTGTGAGAAGTCACAGGCTTCTGGCGTTGAAGGTATCGCAGGCCTCGATGCGGCCCGATTCAAACCCGCGCTCAAACCAGCGGCGGCGCTGTTCCGAAGTGCCGTGATTGAATGCCTCCGGCACCACATAACCCTGGGTGCGCTTCTGGATGGCGTCATCACCAATCTGGTTTGCCGCCACCAGTGCCTCTTCAAGATCGCCCCGCTCCAGCCAGCCCTGCTTGGCGACATAGTGGCCCCAGACACCTGCAAAACAGTCCGCCTGCAGTTCCACCTGCACCGACATCTGGTTGACTTCCAGCTTGCCCATGCTCTGGCGCATCCGGTTAAACTCCGGCAACACGCCGATGATGTTCTGCACGTGATGGCCAACCTCATGGGCGAGCACATAGGCCTGGGCGAAATCGCCTTTGGCACCGAACTGGCGTGCCAGGGTCTGATAGAAGGAAAGGTCAATATAGACCTGGCTGTCACCCGGGCAGTAGAACGGCCCGGCAGCAGCCGAGGCAAGCCCGCAGGCCGAACGCACCTGACCGTCGAACAGGTTGAGCCGCGGATGGGGATACTGTTTGCCGTAGGCACGGAAGATGTCGTCCCAGACCTCTTCGGTCGAACCCATGATGACTTCCATGAACTCGCGCATCTCGTCATTGCGCCCGCCGGTACCCGTCTGCCGGTTCACCTCCGGCGTCTGCTGCGGGGAAATGGAAGGGCCAAGACCGCCGCCCAGCCCGCCACCGGCAAGACCGCCGAGAATCGACAGCGGGTTAAGCCCGAGCGCCCAAAGAATAAGGCCGATAATGATCAGCGTGCCGCAGCCCATGCCACCCGAACGTACCGGGCGTACACGACCGCCGGTCGGAATGCGGAAAGTACCGCCGCCACCCGACGGAATTCGGAACATGCCGCCACCGCCGCCGCTGCCCCGCATGTCGTTGACGTTCTTGCTGCGCCTCCGGCCTTTCCAACGCATCTTCCCTGTGCTCCTGCTTCTGCTGCCCGTTGTCAGACAAGGGTTTGCCCATTGTTGCGTCAGGTATCGCAACTGTCGCGGTAGGTAAGCACATTTACCTGCGCTTGCAAACGTCAACAATGGAAAACCGGTGATGTTCGCTCTCGCAGCAGCATTGGCTGAAACAGGCTTGCCCGCACGGCTCCGCCAGCCATTGCCGGAACCCTGTTAATAGCGCTCAAAGCGCGCATTTCCGGGGTTACATCGCCCAGCGCATTACCCTATAAGGCGGGCCTAGCCAGAGTGTTTGTTATTGCCACCCGGACAGCCCGAGCTGCCCGGTTTTTTGCAGGACGGCAGCCGCCGGATTTGAACCATGCCGAAACGCCAAGACATTGATTCCATCCTGATCATCGGGGCGGGGCCGATCATCATCGGCCAGGCTTGCGAGTTCGACTATTCCGGCANNNNCCCAGGCCTGCAAGGCGCTGAAGGCGGAAGGCTACCGGATCATCCTGGTCAACTCGAACCCGGCGACGATCATGACGGACCCGGATCTGGCCCATGCCACCTATGTGGAGCCGATCACGCCGGACACGGTTGCCCGCATCATCGAACGCGAGCGTACCGAGCGGCCGGATGACAAGCTCGTGCTGCTGCCCACCATGGGCGGCCAGACGGCGCTCAACTGCGCCCTGTCGCTCAAGCAGATGGGCGTGCTCGACAAATGGGATGTCGAGATGATCGGCGCCGATGCAAAAGCCATCGACAAGGCGGAAGACCGCAAACTGTTCCGCGAAGCGATGGAGCGCATCGGCCTTGCCACGCCGCGTTCCAGGCTCGCCAATGCCACGGAGATCAAGACGCTCGACAAGGAGCGCCACGCCGCCGAGATCGCCCGCATCAGGGCGGAGGTGCCAGATGCCGATGGGCAGCAGAAGGCACTGGCCGAATTCGAAAAGGAATGGGCTGCCGGCGAAACCGACCGCAAGGAGCGCTACAAGGCGCATGCGCTGGCGATTGCCTCCGATGCGCTGTCCGTTGTCGGCCTTCCCGCCATCATACGCCCCTCCTTCACCCTTGGCGGCACCGGCGGCGGCATCGCCTACAACAAGGCGGAATTTTTCGAGATTGTCGAAAACGGCCTCGATGCCTCGCCCACCACCGAAGTGCTGATCGAGGAATCGGTGCTCGGCTGGAAGGAGTACGAGATGGAGGTCGTCCG
>JAGRLQ010000300.1:939-3338 GCA_020441735.1 Nitratireductor sp. | reverse complement strand
CCGCATGCGCTCCGGGTTGATCTTCAGACTTTGGGTGTGTTGCGTAACGACCGGCTGCAGGGCGCCGGCCCCCATTTCGGTAGCCTTTTGAACCATGTAATCAAGCCGCGCCTGCTTGAGCGGCGCAAAGCAGTACAAAAGATCGCCTGCCGGGGGTTGCGGTCTTGTCTGCTCGACCAGGGTCAGTGTGCCGGACTTGCGGCCCGTTATGTCGAGTTCTGCCCGCCATTCGCCATCGCGGCCATTGAAGACCAGAATCTGCGAGCCTTTCCTCATGCGCAGCACCGAGATCAGGTAGTTTGCCTGGTTGCGGTCGAGTTCGATCGCCGCATGCAGATGCATGGAATGATCGAGAAACAGGCGCTGGCTTTTGAAATCGTGGATCGGCATGGCGCAGCCTTGTCTGAGGTTTTGGTGGGAATCAAGCAGCGCTTGCATGCCAGACTGGCGCATATCCCTGCCGCAACACGCCGAGAACGGATTTCGGGGTTACCAGCCGGACAGGTTGCCGGGTGAGCAGACCGAGGCCCTGTGGTTCGCCATAACCGGCGTGAGACCAGGGCAGCGCCTGGCGGTTCTTCAGCGCGAAAAAGCCACCACCCGCCTCAACCATGGTTCCGTCCGGCAGGCCGGGAAGATCGATGGCGCTGAGCGCCTGCGGCTTCATTCGGGAAGAAAGCCGCCTTTCGCCATGCAGAATGCGGTCCATACCGGGCGTGTCCGTAATGCCGTTGACGGTGCCAAAGGCGCTTCTGAACGCAATCGCATCTTCCCGCCTGCAGGCATGGCAGGGGCGATGACCGGCGGCAAGTGCAGTGACTTCATCCGTGAAGAAAAGCTCGCTCCATCCGACGCCCAAAGAGCCATCACGCCGAATGTAATTCCGCCCCCAGACATCCCGTGTTTGGCCTTTCCAGCAAAGCGAGCAGCAGATCCATGCCGTGACCGTCCAGCGCCGCCCGTTGGGTTTCCTCGTTTCAGGATCGTGGATAATACCCCGGTTGCCGGTAAACATGCCGCGCGCTGAAACCGCCTCCAGCACGCCATCGGGCCGAACGCGGTTTTCGAGCGGCATGCCGGTCAGTCCTCGATGACGATGATGTGCAGGCGAACGGGGCCATGGGCGCCGAGCAGCAAAGTCTGCTCGATGTCAGCGGAGCGCGACGGCCCGGTAATGAGGTTGACCGTGCGCGGCATCTTTCCCTTGCCGAAACGTTTGCGCAACCTCGGCCATATCTCCTCATAGTGAGCGGCAATGTCGCTTCGCTGTACGACCACGATATGGTTTTCCGGCAGGAAATTCAGGGTTGTCGGATTATCGGCACCCGACAGCAGCGCCAGCGTGCCGGTTTCGCTGATACCGCATTCGGCGTGGCTGACACCGGTGAGGTCGGTGCCATCGCTCGGCCCCTGCTTCACTGTGAGAGCACTGCCCTTCGCCTTGTTGGCAGCCTTGTGCAGGATCGACAGGCGCTTGTCCTCGCCGGTGCGGATTTCCGCTGGCAGATTGTGTTCCCGCAGCCATTGGGAAACCGCATCCGGTAGCTGGTTTCCGGAACACACGGTTACCGTCGCCTGTGCTTCCTTCGCCTTTTCGATGAAGCGGGCGACAAGCGCTGTTGGGGTTTTGGGCTGTTTCGGCAGAATGCCGCTTGCCGCAGTCTGAATGCGCTCGCGGGCATTGCTCTCCCGCTTGCCGGGCGTGCTGCTTTTGAGATTGCGGCCGAGCTTTTCGAGGATGAAGTCGCGGCTCATGAGTTGGTGCCTCCAGCGCCTGTGCGTCCCTTGCGAGCACCCCATTGCGACAGAAACGTGCTGCCTTCCGGCGTTGGCATGTCGCGATGCCGCGTCCAGGCCCCGGCCATCGGCAGAAAGCCGGTTCGCCGCTTGCTGCCGCCGAGAACCCACAGGCCGCGCGCGGCAAGCCGTGCCGCCAGATGGTAGAGCTTCGGACGCTTGGCAAGCCAGGCCCAGGCCTTTAGATTGCGCCGCTGCGCCGGCGGGGTCAGGTGGCTGGAAAACTCCTGTTCACGCCAGTGCCGCATCAGTTTCGGCAGCGGAATGCGCATCGGACACACCTCCTCGCACCGCCCGCAAAAGGTTGAGGCATTGGGAAGCTGCCCGCCTTTTTCAACGCCGATGAATTGCGGCGTCAGCACGGAGCCCATGGGCCCCGGATAGACCCAGCCATAAGCGTGTCCGCCAATCGCGTGATAGACCGGGCAATGGTTCATGCAGGCCCCGCAGCGGATGCAGCGCAGCATGTCCTGAAATTCGCTGCCCAGCATGTCGGAGCGGCCATTATCGAGCAGCACGACGTGAAACTCGTCGGGTCCGTCGGGATCCCCCTTGCGGCGCGGCCCGCTGGAAAGCGTGGTGTAGACGCTCATCTCCTGGCC
>JAGRLQ010000300.1:0-841 GCA_020441735.1 Nitratireductor sp. | reverse complement strand
GTCTGGGTCAGATCGCCATTGCCCTCATTGGTGACGATAATGGTGGTGCCGGTTTCTGCAACGAGGAAGTTGGCGCCGGTAATGCCGACATCTGCCTTGATGAAGCGGTCACGCAGAATGCCGCGCGCTTCCTTGAGCAGGCTTTCCGGCTCGCTCATTTCCCGGTCGGCCGGAAGATGTGTATGCACCCGCCTGAAGTCGTCGCGCACCTGGTCCATGTTGACATGGACTGCCGGCGCAATGATGTGCGACGGGCTTTCTCCGCGTAGCTGGATGATATATTCGCCGAGGTCGGTCTCGATGGGCTCAACGCCCGCATTCTCGAGAAAATCGTTGAGACCGATTTCCTCCGATATCATCGACTTGCCCTTGGTCACCGTCCGAGCACCGGCCTTTCGGCAGATATCGAGAATTTGGCCACGTGCGTCCGCAGCGGTTGCCGCCCAATGAACCTTGCCGCCATTGGCGATGACATTATTTTCGAAAATCTCAAGATAGGCATCGAGGTTTTCAAGCACATGGTTCTTGATTGCTGCCGCATTGTCGCGCAGTGCCTCGAACTCTGGCAGGGCTGCTGCCGCCTTGGCGCGCTTGTCGATGAAGTTGTGGCGAACATGAACAAGCGAGCGCTGAAGCTGCTCATCGGCCATCGCCGCCTTGGCGTTGTTCTTGAATTGCGGGCTGGTAATCTGCATGGGGTTCAGCCCTTTCCGCCGATGGGTGGTGTGTCGGTCATGCCCGCCAGCACCTCGGCGACGTGGCGTACCTCGGTTTTCGAGCCGGAACGCCGCAATTTGCCCGCCATGTTCAACAGGCAGCCGAGATCGCCGGCAAGCAGCAG
>JAGRLQ010000299.1 GCA_020441735.1 Nitratireductor sp. | reverse complement strand
CCTTCAGGGTTTCAGGATCGCGCAGTGTAATCCGGCCGTAGTGTTTTTCCGGTTTGCCGGAGTAGGACACCTTCGGCGCGCGTTCCGAAACCGCCAGCAGTTTGCCGCCCTGCAAATAGGTTCCGTGGCCGCCGCCGATCCAGCCTTTGGCAAAGGGTTTTCCAATGGAAATCAGGTCGAGGGTTTCAGGGTCGAAGCAGATGTAGTTGTCACGCTCCATGGAACCGAAGAAACCGAGCTTGCCGTCGGGGGAAATGTCGACGTCATGTCCGCGGACGGGAAACAGCGCCTGGGTCAGCGAACCATCCATGCCGAGACGGGTCAGCATCTGGTAATTGCCGCTGTAATTCTTTGGAACGGCACGCGCGAAGTGCTTGTTCCTGACGGCGGGAATGCCGCCGACATAGGCTGAATCCGGCCAATAACCAGGGAGATAGAAGGCAGCATCGGCTATCGGGTCCGGCTTTGCGGCAACCGGAGTGCAATCCGTTTTTCCTCCAATGCCGCCAGCGTGGCTTGCATCAACCGTTGCAGCGGCAACCGCCGTTGCCGTGGCATATTTCATCATGTTGCGGCGGTTCATCGCCTTATCCCTTCCGAAATCTCAACGGTTGCACTTGCAGCATCAGTCGCCACCACCGCCACCGTTGCCGCCACCACCTTCGCTCCCGTAGATGATAGGGGCCTTGCGGGAAAACTCGATCGATGCGGCGGTCTGGCGCTGTTGGGCTTCCTGAAAGACCCGGCGTTCTCTGTCGTGGTATCTGGCTTGCGCATTGACCCTGTTTTCGCCCTCGACCATCTCCCAGTACGAGTCGACCATGTCGCGGTTGGCCTGACGCTCTTCCTCGTCATTGTGGGCGGTCACCTGCCGTATGTAGGAGCCGGCCAGATTCCTGCGACCTCGCTGCAGTTGGGCTTCGGCTGGCGTCTTCTTTGGATATTGAACAAAATCGATGAAATCCTGTTCTTTCTTGTTTTCCGATACGCAGCCTGCGGTTCCCACGAAGGCAAGCAGTGCCAGGGACGTCAAAAACCGGCGGTATCTCCGTTGAACTCTCATGAACCTGTCTCCATTAATTGTCCCTTAGGCGCTCGAGCCCGCCGTAATGTTGGAACGGGGCAACAGTTTCCAGTCCTGCGCCAGTTAGCAGGCTGACTTCGAGGCATTACTGATCGATAGGACCGCGAAAACCGTATCAGTCGGCGCCGCCCCCGCTGCCGCCACCTTCGCTGGATTGCGTAACCGGCTTCTTCTTCTTCTTTTTCTTGTCCTTGTTGGGGTCGCCGAAGATGCTGATAATTGTCTCAGCGGTTTTCTTGTCTTGTTCTTCTTGTTCTCGAATTCTTCTCTCCTCCTCCAAATGCGTTTTGACCCCCCGGTTGTACCCTGAATGAAAAAGCTGCGCGGCAGCGTCCTTCTCTGCGTCGGTTTTGGCGGTATTGCATGCCTGCAGCGGCAGGCTGACCGCCGCGGCAGTCAAAGCACCCAAGCCGATCTTCGTCCATTTAAGGTTTCCGTGTCCCATTTGTTTGTCCCTGTTGCTGTTGGTGTTTTGCTGCTTACGGCAACGTCCCGAGCGAAAAGATAGTTGGACAAACTGCTGCTCACTATCCGCCACATTGCGTATCCGCCTACGCAAGGTTGCGTATGGGATGGCAGTCAGGCTGTGCTAATCTCGCTGAACAAAGCCAAGCTAAAATGAGGGATCGTTGAACGATTTCAGGGCCAAGTTGTCGGGAATCCTTGTGGTAGGGCTGTTTTTCGGCCTTGCCTATCTCGGCGTGATGCTTGCCGGACCACTCGCATTTCCGGAGACCTTCGATATCTCGAAAGCCACACTAATCCCGCTTCCGGCAAAGACTGCTGATGATGATCCCTGTGCACTGGTGCCGTCTGCAATCGGGGAGGAAACCAGTGTCGTTCGGGTCGGCCCCACCAACCCGGTGGTGTATCACGAAATCAATACTTCCGGCTTTGCTCCCGCAAAGCGTCATTCAGTGTTCCTTGCCACGATGGCCGATGAGGCACGCCTTCATGTCTGTGATCTGGATCACAAGCCAAGCATGACCTTTTTTTCGGGTGATACGCTGCCCGTGAGCGCGCGTCAGTTCGTGTCGTCGGAAATCGCCTTCGACCTGCCACCCCAAGAAGCGGGTGACCGTTACGTACTTGAAATCCGCCAGCCGGCGGCCCTGAGCATCCAGGTCAACGTGATGGAAACCGCAGAATTTCATCTCCGGTCGATGCAGACATTGATGATCAGGCTCTTTCTTGCCGGCGGGATCATCATCATCATCTGCTACAACTTTGTCCTCGGCTGGCTGGTGGGACAATGGACCTATCTGTTTAATGCCCTCAATACGCTGTCCATGCTGGTTCTCGATTTCTACCTGACAGGACTAGGACCGGCCTATCTGTGGCCGCAGCACCCCTGGATGTCGAACACACTTCTTGCCCTGTCCGAAACAGGGCCGGGGATTTTCGGCATCCTGTTCGTCTACCATTTCCTTTATCCGGGTGATTGGCGGGGACTGCTGTCCAGGCCGGTATTTTACATCTGGCCGTTGGCAAACATCCTGTTTCTGGCATCCTGGGTTTTTCTCGCCTACTGGCAGGTTGCCGCTGGCGCGCTTGCGGTATGGATACTTGGAACCGTCGTTGTTGCGATATACCTGATCAGGCTTGCCCGGGCAGGGATGGAGCGTGCCCGGATCCTTCTGGTTCCCATCATGGCAGTTATCGTCCCGTCGATGATTGCCGGCGCGATGCAGCAGTTCGGCGGCTGGAATCTCGGCCGCATCGGTGTACATCACACCGAGATTACCCTTGTTTTCGAAGCGCTGCTGCTGACGCTGACACTGGCCTATCTGCTGCGCGTTACCGAGCGCGAACGCCAAATGGAGCGTCAGGCACGCATCGAGGTTGCCGAACGTTCGAAACAACAATTGCTGGCGCGTGTGGACCAGGAGCGCAGCCGTATTGCTGCTGAACTGCATGACAGCGCCGGCCAGGGTCTTGTGACCATTGTCAGCCGGCTCAGCCGCGCCGGACGAAACGGGGTAGGCGGTGAGGCAAAGGCCACGTTTGAAGACGTTGAACGGGAAACGCGCAATCTGCTTGATGACATCCGCCGGATTTCCCATGACCTTCACCCGGCAGCGCTCGATCATCTCGGGCTTACCGGCGCTCTGAGAGAGTTGCGCAGCAGGCTGGTCAAATCCGGCGACTACCGAATATCGCTTGATCTTGATCCGGCGCTTCAACTTGGCAAAGCAGACCAACTCCAGGTCTACCGTGTTGTGCAGGAACTCGTCTCAAACTCGTTACGGCATTCCGGAGGCGATGCGATCGACATCAGACTGGCCCGGGAAGGCGGGCAGATCGTTGCAAGCGTTTGCGATAACGGCACCGCAAGCGCGGCGCCAGGCGGAGAGGGGATCGGGCTTTCAGTCGTTTCAGAACGGGCGGCCATGCTGGGCGGTACCTTCACCCTTGATGCAAACGGACAGGGAACCAGCGCACGGCTGAGCTTTCCGGCGGCTGAAGAGAGCAGATCATGAGCAAGACCGTCATCATAGCAGATAATCATCCGGTGTTCCGAAACGGGGTACGGCAAATCCTCAGTGAAACGGAAGGCTTCGAGGTACTTGCGGAAGTGGGAGATGGGGAGACCTGCGTCTATCAGGCCGGTGTCCTGAAACCGGATGCCATCGTAATGGACCTCAACATGCCGGTAATGGGCGGGTTCGAGGCGACTGAAGCGGTGCTGAAACTTCACCCTGCCTGCCGCGTCGTCATCCTGTCGATGTATTCTTCAGCCGAATTCGTTGCACGGGCGCGGGAAATCGGCTGTCACGGTTTTGTTGCCAAGGAAGATGCAGGCGAAGAACTGGTCAAGGCAATCTCGGGCAACTCCGGCGGCTTCTTCATGAGTTCTTCGACCGGCAGGGCGGAAGAGGATGTGCTGGTCGGTCGGAATGAGGCGAGCGACGGCATCCAGGAACAACTGGCCGTGCTGACGGTGGCAGAGCACAAGGTATTGCGTCATATTGCGGCCGGTCTGTCGAGCGGCCAGATTGCCGAACAAAACAATCTGTCCGTACGCACCATTCACAGTCATCGCCAGAATATCTGCCGCAAGCTTGGCCTGTCGGGAATCAACTCACTGATCCGCTTCGCCTCCGAGCACCGCTCGGCCCTGGAAAACGCCTGAGCCGCACCCTTGAAACACCGGCAAAGCCGCACCATTTCTTGATCGAACAAGCGTTTCAGCGCTCCCGCCGTCCTCTCCGCGATCCGGCAAGTCTTGCCGGTAGCCGAGCCCAGCGAAAAACACCGCAAAACTTTTGCCGTGGTGTTTTTGCACGGCCAAGAATGGTACGATGTGCTGAATCACCTTTGGTACCAAAAGGCCGTGACGGCCTGCACAGGAACACAACATGGCAAAAACCGGAAAATCGGATATCGGATTGGGAACGGGCGAAGTCTATCCGCTGCTACCGCTGCGCGACATCGTCGTTTTCCCCCACATGATCGTGCCGCTGTTCGTCGGCCGTGAGAAGTCCATTGCCGCACTTGAAGAGGTGATGAACAAGGATCACCACATCCTGCTGTTCACCCAGAAGAAAGCCGGGGACGACGACCCGACGCCGGAAGCGCTTTACGACACGGGCGTGCTGGCCAAGGTGCTGCACATGCTCAAACTGCCGGACGGCACCGTCAAGGTGCTTGTAGAGGGTGTCTCGCGTGCGCGGGTTATTCAGTTTACCGATCGCAGCGACTTTTTCGAGGCCCATTGCGAGGTCATCGAGGACGAGATCAGCGATCCGGTTTCCATCGAGGCCACGGCTCGGTCGGTGGTCAACGAGTTCGAGAACTACGTAAAACTCAACAAGAAGGTATCCCCGGAGGTGCTGAGTGCCGTCGGCCAGATCGACGACTATTCCAAGCTTGCCGACACCATTGCCTCGCATCTGGCGATCAAGCTCAGCGAGAAACAGGAAATCCTCAGCATTCTGGGCGTTCAGGACCGGCTGGAGCACATCCTCTCCATGATGGAGAGCGAGATTTCCGTGCTGCAGGTGGAAAAGCGCATTCGCAGCCGTGTCAAGCGGCAGATGGAGAAGACCCAGCGCGAGTACTATCTCAACGAACAGATGAAGGCGATCCAG
>JAGRLQ010000038.1 GCA_020441735.1 Nitratireductor sp. | reverse complement strand
CGCCGGGCTCGGCCGGGTTCGGCATGAGATTAGCCAACAGGCTTCCTGCGGCAGCGTTCGCATCGTCCAGGTTGTGGAAATCGTGGCTGGGGCGCCAGGATTCGAACCTGGGAATGGCGGTACCAAAAACCGCTGCCTTACCACTTGGCTACACCCCAATACGCGGCGCCCGTATACAAAAGCAAACGCCGTTCTGCAAGGCTGGCAAACTGCTGCCCTCGACGAAATCCCAGCTTGATGAAAACAGTGACCGCCAGCGCTCCCGATGGCTCGAGACTGCGGCTCCTCCCAAAGCATATGCGGTCCTGACCTGATACCGAAATACGCCAGCGGCCGGGGCCTGAATTGTCAGAAAATGGCCGTTTCGTCCAGTAAATAATCGATTGAGCGTCAGGATTCCTGCTTTGGCCGGTCGCTCACACAAGCGCGTTCAGCGGTCTGCGGCAATCATCCCGGCTGCCTTTTCTGCAATCATGATGGTGGGTGCATTCGTGTTCCCGCCGATCAGACTGGGCATGACGGAAGCATCGACAACCCGCAGATTTTGGACACCCCTGACCCGCAGCTCGGGATCGGTGACGGCCAGTTCATCGCTTCCCATCCGGCACGTACCAACCGGATGATAGATCGTGTCGGCGCGGCTGCGAATATGCTCTTTCAGTTCCGCATCGGTTTCATCGCCGCGCAGGTAGAGTTCCCGGTGCCTATAAGGCGCAAGCGGCGGCGCCTGCATGATCGTGCGGGTTAGTTTTGTGCCCTTGATCAGCAGGTCGAGATCGCGTTCGTCGGAAAGGAATTGCGGATCGATGCGCGGCGGAGCCATCGGGTCGGAGCTGTCGAGCCCTACCGTTCCGCGCGAATGGGGCCTGAGCACGCAGACGTGGCAGGAATAGCCATAGCCCCAATGCAGTTTCCGCGTGTGATCGTCGACCATCGCGCAGACCATGTGAAGCTGAATGTCCGGCACGGCAATCGACGGATCGGTTTTCAAAAAAGCGCCGCTCTCGGCAAAGGTGGTCGACAGAATGCTCGGCCGGCCGGCACGCCAGCTCAAGATCGCCCGCACGATATTGACCGCAGCGGCAGGTCCCAGACCGAACAGGGTTTTGTCGCCCGACCTGTAGAGCTGAATGAAATCCAGATGGTCCTGAAGATTCCTGCCGACCCCGGGCAGGTCGTGGACCACATCGATGCCCTTTTGACGCAACGCATCGCCATCGCCGATGCCCGACAGCATGAGAAGCTGCGGCGAGTTGAAGGCACCGCCGCTGAGAATGACCTCGCGGCGCGCCTTCACGGTGCCGGTTTTCGAGCCCCGGCGGTACTCAACACCGGTTGCGCGCTTTCCCTCCATGACCACTTTGGTGGCCATGGTTCCAGTCATCACCTCCAGATTTGGGCGGTTCATCACCGAGTGGAGATAGGCTGCTGCTGCCGAGCAGCGCTCGCCCTCCCTGCCCTTTTCATGGAACTGGGTTGCCTGATAATAGCCTACGCCCTCCTGGTCCGGGCCGTTGAAATCAGCATTTCGGCGAAACTGGCAGGATTCAGCCGCCTCAAAAAAAGCTTCGTTGATGGGATGCGGGCTTCGTTGCTCGGAAACCTGTAGCGGGCCTGCCGCACCGTGCAGCGTATCTTCATCACGGATGTTGTTTTCCGCCTTGCGGAAATAGGGCAGCACTTCCTTCCAGGACCAACCCTTCGCGCCCTCTTCCACCCAGCGGTCGTAATCGGCTGGAACACCACGTGTATAAAGCATGGCGTTGATGGCGCTCGAACCGCCCAGAGCCTTGCCGCGCGGCTGGTAACCGCGTCTTCCGTTCAGCCCCGGCTGCGGCACGGTCTGAAATGCCCAGTTTCGGACACCGAAGAGGCCGCGCATATAGGCGGCCGCACCGATCGGGGTGCGGACAAGAACATCTCTGCCCTCGCTGCCGGCCTCGATCAGACAGACCGTTACCGACGGGTCCTCGCTCAACCGTGCCGCAAGAACGCAACCGGCCGAACCGCCGCCGGCGATGACAAAGTCAAACGCTTCCTCACTCATTCTGATTTATCGCCCTCCCGAACCAGCTTGGCGCATTCTGCCGCCACCGCTTTTGCCTGCAGCGTTGAAACGCCTGCCGCCTGATGATAGTGGCACAGGTTCAACAAAGACAATCCACGGATTTGACATGCGTTTTGAAGGCACTTCGGCCTATGTGGCCGCCGACGATCTGAAGATTGCCGTCAATGCGGCAATCGCACTGGAAAAGCCGCTTCTGGTCAAGGGCGAACCCGGCACCGGCAAGACCGAGCTTGCCCGCCAGATCGCTGACAATCTGGGCCTTCGGTTCATTGAGTGGAACATCAAGTCGACGACCAAGGCTCAACAGGGACTGTATGAGTACGATGCGGTGACACGGCTGCGCGATTCCCAGCTTGGCGATGAGCGTGTCAACGACGTGAAGAACTACATCCGCAAGGGCAAATTGTGGGAAGCCTTTGAAGCAGACGAGAAGGTCGTGCTGCTGATCGACGA
>JAGRLQ010000298.1:1190-4430 GCA_020441735.1 Nitratireductor sp. | reverse complement strand
GCGAAATACTCGATGTAGAATTCCGCATTGTTGCGCAGCGACTGGCCGTAAAGCGTGTGCAGGATGGCATGGCCCGTACGGTCGGCGGCAGCACAGGTGCGCTGCACCGGCGGTCCCTCGCCGAATTCGGTGGTGTGGCCACCGAAAGGCCGCTGATAGATCTTGCCTTCCTCGGTGCGAGAAAACGGCACGCCGTAGTGCTCAAGCTCGTAGACCGCTGCCGGCGCTTCGCGGGCGAGATATTCCATGGCATCGGTATCGCCCAGCCAGTCGGAGCCCTTTACCGTATCATACATGTGCCACTGCCAGTGGTCGGGACCCATGTTCGACAGCGAGGCGGCAATGCCTCCCTGGGCTGCGACCGTGTGCGAACGAGTCGGAAAGACCTTGGTGACACAGGCCGTCTTCAGCCCCTGCTCGGCCATGCCGAGAGTGGCGCGAAGGCCGGAACCACCCGCACCCACCACCACGACATCGTGATAATGATCCACAAACTCGTAAGCCGTACCGGCTGCCTTGCTCGAAGTCTTGGTTGCCATGTGCCGTTGAGAACCCCTGATGAAACTGCCTACTCGTCTCCGTTCGCCCTCTAACCGCCGAAAGCCAGTTTGAAGACGGCGAAAGCGACCAGCGCGCCCGAGAAGAATACGAAAAACGTGTTCAGCATGATGAGAAGGACTTTGCGCAACTCGCCGTGCACATAGTCCTCGATCACCACCTGCATGCCGAGGTGCATGTGGTAGAGCACCGAAATGGAAAAGAGCGCAATGAAGATCGCGACAAGCGGCGAGGCAAGCGTCGCCCGAACCTCGGAATAGGGTGCGCCGACCAGCGAAATCACCAGCCACAACCCGATGATCACCAGCGGAATGTTGGCGACCGCCGTCAGGCGCTGGCGCCAGAAGTGCTCGGTCCCTTCCTTGGCAGAACCGAGACCGCGAACCTTGCCGAGTGGTGTACGCATGCTCATGGTGCCCTCCTAGCGCGCCGCATAGGCCGCGATCCAGATCAGGATCGTGAGCACGATTGAAACGGCAAAATGCAGCCTGGCCATCTTCGTCGTGAAGTGCTTTTCCATGGCACGGCCGGTATCCTGCACCAGATGCTTGACGCCGCCGAGCATGTGATGAACCAGCGCCCAGGTAAAGCCGAGAAGAACCACCCTGCCGAGCAGGGAGCCGAACAAACCGTTTACCCAGTCGAAATAGGCAGCATCCGTCGCCGCCGCGAACAGCCACCAGGAAAACAGGAACATGCCGAAATAAAGCGCCGCGCCGGTGATGCGGTGCATGATCGAGGCAACCATGGTCGGGATGGGCTTGTAGATTTCCAGATGCGGCGACAATGGCCGGCTGGATTTTGCTTGGGTCTGCCTCATTTCTGCTTTTCCCGGGAAGGTCGATCTGTTCGTACTGTCAGCGGGCGCTGTCGTTGGATTCCGTTTTAGTGCGCTTGGACCGGCAGGTCAAAGCAACAAAAGGCTAACTTCCACACTTTGGCCCTGCGCCCCTGCACCATCGAACAACGTCACGCGCAGCATGGCTCAGTCATCGAACCGAAGAATGTAGGAATGCCAGTCCGCCGGTGCCGCAACCTTCTCGAAAACCTTGCGGCCGGTATCGGGCTGGCGCGGTGCATTCATGACCAGTTTCGACCAGCCGCGTGCTTCCGCCTGATCGGCCAGCACATCGACCAGCGCCTTGGCGATGCCCTTTCCGCGATGGTCATGATGCACATAGATGTGGTCGCACTGGCCGGCACGTTTTCCCGAAACCGGCTCCGGCAGATCGTAGAAAAGAATAAAGCCCACCAGTTCGCCATCCAGGACCGCGCCCAGGAATTCCGCCGAACGGTCCTGCAGCAATTGCTCGGCGTAATACTGGTCCGGCCGCCTCGGTGCGCCACGTTTCAGCGCCTGACCGTATTGTGCGATCAGCGGAGCAAGTTGAAGCGAATCCTTCAACCGCAGGGGAACGATTTCGATATTGCGGGTTTCGCTGGTCATGGATGGTCCGATCCGGCTATGGGTATTTCCGTCGGTGGCGGGATGCAGAAAGCGGTAACGGTCACCTTGGATTCCGTCAACCGCGCAATATGCGCAATTCAACGCCAACTGCCGTGAAACCGACTTGCTGACCACCCTCGTTATCATTCTGCCGGTCTTCATCGTCCTGGCCATCGGCTGGCTTGCAGTCAAGACCGGCTATCTCGGTGAAAGCCTGTCGGACCAGCTCAGCGCATTCACGGTGCGTCTGGCAGTACCCGTCCTGCTGTTTCGTGCCATGATCGATCTGGATCTGGCGCAGGCATTCCAGCTTCGGATGCTGGCGGGATTCTACCTTGGCGGCTTCACCAGTTTCCTCACCGGCATCATCCTTGCCAGATTTCTGTTTGGCAGAAGACCGGGAGAAGCTGTCGCGGTCGGTTTCTGCGCCCTTTTTTCCAATTCTGTCCTGCTCGGCATACCGATCATGCAGCATGCCTATGGCGACGAAGCCCTGATACCGGTCTTCGGGATCGTGGTGCTGCATGCCGCGATCAACTACACCATCGGCATCTCGTTCATGGAGTTGGCAAGGGCCGATGGCCGTTCACTGCGCGAAACCGTCAAGGTGGCCGCCCGGTCCATTCTTGCAAATCCCCTGATGATCGGCGTCCTTGCCGGCCTGGTGGTCAATCTTTCGGGGATTATTCTGCCATCGGTGCTCCGCGTTCCACTCGACATGCTGGCTGCTGCGGCCATCCCGGCCGCGCTAGTCGGCCTTGGTGCGGCGTTGACCCGTTACCGGCTCAAATCCGAACTCGCCGAAAGCCTCATGGTCGCAGCGCTTTCGCTGCTGCTGCATCCCTTCATTGCCTTTGCGATCACGCACCTTGTGCTGGATCTTCCGGTGGAACAGGTTCGCGCCGCTACTGTCGTTGCCGCCATGCCTCCCGGCCTCAACGGTTACCTTTTTGCTGTCATGTACAATCGTGCAGTCAGCCTGTCTGCTTCCGCCACCCTGGTGACAACGGCCCTGTCGATCCCCACCATTGCTGCCTGGCTCTGGCTGCTCGAACATACTTTGTGATCCACCATAAAAAACGGCCCGGCAACCGAATGGCTGCCGGGCCGTTTTGCATTTGCGACTGGAGGGTTTCGGGCCGGGTGGTTCAGGTCCTGCCCGTGTCACAAACGGGAGATTACAGTGCGCTGGTGATCTCGCTCAGCTTGTTGATCGAAGCAGCCTGGAAGCGGGC
>JAGRLQ010000298.1:0-1179 GCA_020441735.1 Nitratireductor sp. | reverse complement strand
TTTCAACATTGGTGTGGGTGATCGACGGGTCGGCCGTAACATCGATGTTCTGGATGGTGCCGGCAAAGCCGCCTGCAGCATGGATCGTGTTGTCTTCGCGCTGCATCGGCAGGTAGTAGTTGACGACGCGGTCGACGTTTGCGCCAACATGGCCGGTTTCGACGGGATCGAAGGTAACAACCAGCGAAACCTTGACGCCACGGCTGCCCAGGTAGTTGGCGAATTTCGAGGATTCATTGCCGCCCAGCGAGTGGCCCATGATGACGACCGGATAGGAGACTTCATCACGCTTGGCGCGGGCTACGATGTCTTCGGCAATCGGCTTCCAGAACTTGTAGGAGAAGTTGGAAGCGTCATAACCCCGGCCGCGCATGTCTTCAGCCATCCGGTCGATGCCGCGGGAGAAGACATTGGCAAGGCCGCGCATCAGGTAAACTTCACCGGTGCGGGTGACGTGGGCCTTGGAGCGGTTGATGACGTGGTGGGGGCGGATTTTGTCAACGTCTTCAACATTGGTGACCTGAGCCTGCGGCTTGGCGATTTCGTTGCCCAGATCGGTGTTGGAGGACGACGATCCTGTGGTGGAGCAGCCGGTCATGACAGCCGTGCCGATCAGCGCGGCGGCCAGGACGATGCGGCGGGCGTTTTCGGTGATGGTGTTGATCAGGTTGCTCATTGGTGTTCTCCCTCTCTCTTGAACACCAATGTGCGGCTTTTGGTTCCCGTCCGCCGTGCGATTCATCACACGGCATAGTTTCTCCTATTAATTCAACCGGTTAACCCGAAAACTCGAGTTGTAAACGGATCATTCCGCCGTTTTCGCGCAAAAAACCCGCCCTTGGTGCAACCAGGAGCGGGTCCAATGTGTTGTTATTGAAGCAGGCCTGCCTCAGGCAGCCTGGCTTTTTGGCTTCAGCAGGCGGCGATTGACCAGCAATTCGGCAATCTGCACCGTGTTGAGTGCAGCGCCCTTGCGCAGATTGTCCGAAACAACCCAGATATTGAGGCCGTTATCCACCGTCGGATCCTCGCGAATGCGGGAAATGTAGGTGGCATCCTCGCCGGCACACTCATGCGGCGTGATGTAGCCGCCGGGCTCGCGCTTGTCGACCACGAGGCATCCCGGCGCCTCGCGCAGGATGGCGCGCGCCTCATCGGCCGAAATCTCGTTCTCGAACT
>JAGRLQ010000297.1:719-8111 GCA_020441735.1 Nitratireductor sp. | reverse complement strand
AGTCGTTTTTCGGTTTGCCTGGCTGAGCCGGCGCGGTCAGAATGCCAAGCAATTGGAGCGAACAGGAAACCAGCCCATGGAAACCGCCAACCGGGAAAAACACACAATCGGGCTTGCCGGTGTCGGGCTGATGGGGCTCGGCATCGCCACCAATCTGGTCAGGCATGGCTGGCGGCTCGCCTTTCTCGATCATCCCGGAAACCAGAAGGTGGATGACCTTCTGGCGGCGGGTGCTCAGAAAGCAGCAAACGGCGCGGAACTGGCCACACAATGCGATATCATCCTTCTCTGCGTCACCGGCTCGCCTCAGGTTGAAGACATCCTGATGCGCGAAGATGGCATCCTTTCCGGCATGAAACCTGGAACGGTGATCATCGACTGTTCGACGGCGGTTCCCTCTTCGACTGTCAGGCTGGCGGAGCAGGTAGTCGAGAAGGGTGGGGTCTTCATCGATGCGCCGATGACGCGAACGCCCAAGGAAGCGATGGAGGGCCGCCTCAACCTGATTGCCGGTGGTGATGATGCCGTGTTTACCGCCATGCTGCCGCTACTGCAGAGCTTTGCCGAGAACATCGCGCATGTGGGGCCTGTGGGTGCCGGTCACACGATGAAGCTGCTGCATAACTATGTGTCACTCGGCTTTACCGCCGTTCTGGCGGAAGCAGCTGCCAGTGCACAGCGCGCAGGCATCGAGCCGGAACGCTTCATCGACGTGCTTGCCAAGGGTGGCGGCAACAGCGTCGTCCTCGACCGGCTTGCACCGTTTCTGCGGGAAGGGGATCCTTCCGGCCTCAAGTTTTCCATCGCCAATGCCGGCAAGGACATCGGCTATTACACACAGATGGCGGCCGATCTCGGATCGGAACGGCACGCTGCCGAAGCCATTCTGGCGTTGCTGCAGGCAGAAATCGATGCCGGCCATGGCGCGCGCATGCTGCCGGAACTGGTGACACTGTTCAACAAAACTTGAGCGCGGCACCCCTGCCTTGACCTTCCAGTTACTGTAAGGCTTAAAGCCCGTTGCAAACGGAAAGGAGCGGTCATGAATATTGGAAGAGCCAGCGAAATGAGCGGGCTGCCGGCCAAGACCATACGCTATTACGAGGATATCGGCCTGGTGGCGCCCGACCGCGGCGAAAACAACTATCGCGACTACTCGCAGGACCACGTCTCCAAACTGCAATTTGTGCAGCGTGCGCGCAGCCTCGGTTTTTCCATCGAGGAATGCCGGCAATTGCTGGCGCTTTATGAGGACCGCAACCGCGCCAGTGCCGATGTGAAGGCAATTGCCAGCGCCAAGATCGACATGATCGAGCAGAAGATCTCCGAATTGAGAGCAATGCAGATGACGCTCACCCATCTCGTCGAACATTGCCATGGCGATAACCGGCCGGACTGTCCGATCCTGAAGGATCTGGCAGGCGAAGGGGATGCTGGTGGAACCAGGAAATACGCATGAGCGCCTTTCGGGAAAACAGGATGGTGATCGCGATTGCCGCACTGGCGATTGTCGCTGCGGGTTACTGGTTCACCAGATCGCCTGATGGCATGGAGGCGGGCATGGGCGCGCCGCTGGCGGAGGTGATGGTGCCCGCGCTTGACAGCGTTGCGATGCGCGGTGAAGCGGCATTCAACGACAACTGCGCAGCATGTCATGGCAAGAATGCTGCCGGGCGCAACGGAATGGGGCCGCCACTGGTGCATATCATCTACGAACCGAACCATCACTCGGATGGCGCTTTCTTTTTTGCAGCCGCCAACGGGGTTCGTTCGCATCACTGGCAGTTCGGCAACATGCCGCCTGTCGAGAGCGTCAGCGAAGATGAGGTTCGCGACATTGTTGCCTATGTGCGAACCTTGCAGCGCGCCAATGGTATCAACTGACTGGAACAGGGAGACCGATTTGAAGAGAGTCATGACAGCAGTTCTGCTTGCCGCCGGCATTGGAGGCGGTGCTTTCGCCCATCAGGGTGCCACCGGCATCGTCAAGGAGCGCATGGAGGCGATGTCCGCCATGAAGGACGCCATGGCGGTTGTCGGGCGGATGTTGAAGGGCGAGACAACCTTCAATGCGAATGAAGCGGGCAGGGCGGCAGATACAATTGCAGCTCACGCCGATGACATGAAGGCGCAGTTTCCCGATACGCCGGAAAGCCGGCAGAAGGCGAGCGAGGCAACGCCACTGGTCTGGCAGGAGCCGGAGCGTTTCAACCGTCTGGCAGACGAACTGGTGGCAGCGGCAGTGATGCTGTCACAGGTTTCAGCCGATGGGGAGACGGCAGCAATTGCAAGCCAATTTCAGGCTGTCGGCAGGGCGTGCTCTGCCTGTCATGAGGACTTCCGTCAGAAGAAGTAGGGCCGTCCGGCGTACTGTCAAAACGCCTTGAACGTCAGTGTCGTCAGGGAACGGCTGATGCCGGGAATGTCGAGGACATGATCGTTGATGAACTTGCCGATGTCCTTGTCTTCCTCGATGTAGAGTTTCATCAGCAGGTCGTAGTCACCGCTGGTCGAATAAAGCTCTGAGGCGACCTCGCGCTTGTAGAGTTCGTCGGCAACCCTGTAGGTTTCACCGGGTTTGCATCGGATCTGGACAAACACGCATTTCATCTTGGACTCCCGGTGATCGTGTCAGTGCCGCCGTCCGGTGCGTTCCGGAATCAGGCCGCGCGGTGAGAACCTTAGCACAAGCAGCAGGATCAGTCCCATGACGATCAGGCGCATGTGCGCAGCACTCTCGATCAGGTGCAATCGCAACGGGTTGTCGTCGGCCATGGAGGCGGTGAGGCTGTCCATCAGCCAGATGCCGATGGGTTCGGCCTGCAGCCAGAAGAAGCCGATGACGATGCCGCCCAGAACGGCGCCCCAGTTGTTGCCCGATCCGCCCACGATCACCATGACCCAGATCAGGAAGGTAAAGCGCAGCGGCTGGTAGGAGGTCGGCGTGAACTGGCCGTCGAGCGTGGTCAGCATGGCACCGGCGATGCCGACGACGGCGGAGCCGAGAATGAAGACCTGAAGGTGGCGGCGGGTGACGTTCTTGCCCATGGCATTGGCCGAAACCTCATTGTCCCGGATTGCCCGCATCATGCGTCCCCAAGGGGAATTCAGCGCCTTCTCGGAAAGATAGAGAATGAGCAGAAGTACGAAGGCAAACAGGCAGGTATAACAGAGCTTCACGAAGATCGATGAAAACTCCACGAGGTTCACGTCGAGGCGGCTGGCCAGGTCGATGAACCATTGTTCCTTCTGCAGGTTGACCTCGAAAGGAACGGGGCGCGGCAGGCCAATGACGTTCTTGACGCCGCGGTTCAGCCATTCCTCGTTCTTGACGATGGCGACAATGATTTCCGAGATGCCAAGGGTGGCAATGGCGAGATAGTCGGATCGCAGGCCGAGCGCGATCTTGCCGACGATCCAGGCGATCCCCGCTGCAACCACCCCGCCCACCATCCAGGACAGGATGATCGGCAGTCCCAGCCCACCGAGGAAGCCGGTCGAGGCGGCATTGGTCGATTCAATCGCAGCGACTGCGGGCGCGTAGAAATGGCGGATGATGAAGAAGGAGACGATGACGGCCGCCGTTAATGCCCACATCCTGGCACTGCCCTTCGGCATGCGCCGGTAGATGACAACGCATACCGCCACGGCGACCAGCAGAAGCAGGGCCGAGATGATGACGCCGGAGCCGCCGGCTTCCCAGGTTTCCTGGATCGGTGGGTAGGCGACAAGCACCGCACACAGACCGCCAATCGCGGTAAACCCCATGATGCCGACGTTGAACAGGCCGGCATAGCCCCACTGGATGTTCACGCCCAGTGCCATGACCGCGGAAATCAGGCAGAAGTTCAGGGTGAAGAGCGCCGAATTGAGGCCGAGGAAATACCAGTTGGCGAGCAGCAGCAGCGCGGCAATGCCGTACAGGATGTAGGGGCGGTTGGTCTCGGTCATAGGGTTTTCCCGCTGAACAGGCCGGTCGGCTTGACGAGCAGCACGACGACGAGGATCACGAAGGAGACGGCGAACTTGTAGTCGGTCGACAGGAGTTGGGCGAGGCCGTCAGGTACGAGGAAATCCGGTAGCGTATAGGCAAAGAACTTGCGGTAGGCGAAGGTGAGTGCGATTTCCGAGAATGCGATCACGAAGCCGCCGGCAATCGCGCCGACCGGATTGCCGACGCCGCCAACGATTGCGGCAGCAAAGATCGGCAGCAGCAATTGCAGATAGGTGAACGGCTTGAAGCTCTTGTCGAGGCCGTAGAGCGTGCCGGCGATGGTTGCGAGGATTGCGGTGATGATCCAGGCAATGCGCACCACGTGTGCCGGGTCGATACCGGAAAGCAGCGCCAGATCCTCGTTGTCGGAGTAGGCGCGCATGGATTTTCCGGTCCGCGTGCGGTTGAGGAACCAGAACAGGATCGCCACCACTATGATGGCGGTAACGACGGTGATCACCTGGGTGGTGCGGATGGCAAGCGCCTCGGTAAGGCCGGTCCATTCCTTGAACTGGCGTGCATTGAAGATGAAGCGCTCTCCGTCAAAGAATTGCTGATCTTCAGGCCCGATGACAAATCGGATGATGCCGTTCATCACGAACATGACGCCGACGGAGGCAATCATGAAGATGACATTGGTCGCCTTGTGTTCGCGGTAGTGCTTGTAGACGAGGCGGTCGGTTGCCAGCACGAAGAGGATCGTCGCGATGCAGCCGACGGGCAAGGCGAGCAGGGCGGTCGGCAGCGGGCCGAAGGAAACGCCCCAGGACTGCAACAGCCATGTTGCCAGAATGACGAACATCGTGCCGAATGCCATGGTTTCGCCATGGGCAAAGTTCGAGAACCGCAGCACCGAGTAGATAAGCGTGACGCCGAGTGCGCCCAGTGCCAGCTGGCTGCCATAGGAGAGTGCCGGTACCACCAGGAAGTTCAGCAGCAGGACGACGGCGTTGATCAGGCTTTCCATCTCTCCGTCAACCTCCTAGGAACGATTTGCGCACTTCAGGGTTTTCCATCAGCGCCTTGCCGGTGTCGGTGTAGCGGTTCTCTCCCTGAACCAGCACGTAGCCCTTGTCGGCAATGTTGAGTGCCTGCTTGGCGTTCTGTTCGACCATGAGAATGGCGATGCCGGTGCGGGCAACCTCGATGATGCGGTCGAAAAGCTCGTCCATGACGATGGGCGAGACGCCGGCAGTCGGTTCGTCCAGCATCAGCACTTTTGGCCGGGTCATGAGCGCGCGGCCGACGGCCACCTGCTGGCGCTGACCGCCGGAGAGTTCGCCGGCAGGCTGGTTGCGCTTTTCCTTCAGGATCGGAAACAGGTCGAAAACCTGGTGCATGGTCTCGGAAATGTCGTCCTCGCGGATGAAGGCGCCCATTTCAAGATTTTCCTCCACCGACATGGAGGTGAAGACATTGCTGGTCTGGGGAACGAAGCCCATGCCCTTGTAGACCCGCGCCTGGGGCGACAGTTTCGTGATGTCCTCGCCATCCATCAGAACCTTGCCTTCGCGCAGGTTGAGCATGCCGAAGATTGCCTTCATGGCGGTGGATTTGCCGGCGCCGTTTGGGCCGACGATAACGGCAATCTCGCCCTGCTCGACACCGATGGTGCAGTTGGTCAGGATGTCCGCGCCGCCATAGCCGCCGGTCATGTTTTCGCCGATGAGGAAGCTCATTTCGACGCCCCCTTTCTGGCAGCAGCTTTTTTCCGGGAGGGCTTGCCCGTGGCTTTTGCGGTTGAGGGTTTCCTTGCCGGTTTCCTGGCGGGTTTTGCGTCAGGCGCAGCGCTCGAAACGCCGGGCTTGTTCTTGAGACCGGTGCCGAGGTAGGCCTCGATGACATCCTCGTTCTGCATGATGTCGGCAGCCTTGCCCTGGGCGAGAAGGTGACCTTCGGCCATCACGATGACCGGGTCGCAGAGATCGGAGATGAAATCCATGTCGTGCTCGATCATGCAGAACGTGTAGCCACGCTCGACATTGAGCCGCCGGATGGCGTCGGCGATGGTGCCGAGCAGGGTGCGGTTGACGCCTGCACCCACCTCGTCGAGGAAAACGATCTTGGCATCGACCATCATCGTGCGGCCAAGTTCGAGCAGCTTTTTCTGGCCGCCGGACAGGTTGCCTGCCAGTTCGTCGGCAACCCGCTCGATTTCGAGAAAACGGATCACGTCGTCTGCGCGCTCGCGGATTTCGGCTTCCTGCTGGCGGACAAGCGCCGGTCGGATCCAGGCGTCCAGCAGATATTCGCCATGCTGGTTCGGCGGCACCATCATCAGGTTTTCGCGGACGGTGAGCGAAGAGAATTCGTGGGCGATCTGGAAGGTTCTCAGAAGGCCCTTGTGGAAAAGTTCGTGCGGTTCGAGGCCGGTTATGTCCTCCCCGTCAAGGAATACCTTGCCGGATGTCGGTTTATAGGCACCTGCGATCACGTTGAACAACGTGGTTTTCCCGGCGCCATTGGGACCGATCAAGCCGGTGATCGATCCCTCCGCGATCTCCAGCGATACATTCTCGACGGCATGAATGCCGCCAAAGTACTTGCTCAGGTGTTCAACCCTGATCATCCGCTTCCCCAAGCCATTTCCGGTTTGTCCGGATTCTTTTCAGCCGGTCCCAAACCCTCCTCGATGCCCCGAGTGCGGAAACCATGCTGTAGTTTTAAAAATGGCCCGGGCGAGTGCCGCCCGGGCCTGTGATTTCAGTCCGGTCAGCAAGCCTTAGCGGTAACCAACCACAACGATTTTGCCGTCCTTGAAGGCGACTTCGCGGTAGTTGCCGGCAGATTCACCGGGACCGATGAGTTCGACTGCGGAAGCGCCGACATAGTCGATGTCGCCACCGCTAGCCAGGATTTCCAGACCCTTGGCCAGTTCACCGGGGAAGATCTGCTCGCCCGGTGCGTTGGCAACGTCCATTACCTTCTCTTTCAGAGCCGAAGAGTCGGACGAACCGGCGGCCTGCATGGCAAGCATGATCAGTGCGGCTGCGTCGTAGGACTCGGCGGAAAACGCGCTGGTGCCGTCAAAGCCGGCAGCGGTTGCCATTTCCTGGAACTTTGCAGCGCCCGGGCTGTCCGTGCCGGGGTTCGCGCCATAGGAGTTGTTGAGGCCTTCACCGATGGTTTCAGCGATCGCGTCGCCAACCATGCCGTCCGGCAGGTAGAAGACGTCGAAGGCGCCGGTGTCGAGCGCACCCTGGATGATGCCTTTGCCGCCCTGGTCGAGATAACCGGCAACAACGAGAACCTCACCACCGGCCTGAGCCAGTGCGCCGACTTCAGCGGCGTAGTCGCCCTTGCCGTCTTCATGTGCGGCAGAGATGGTCACGGTGCCGCCTGCGCCTTCAAAGTTGGCCTTGATCGAGTCTGCGAGACCCTTGCCGTAGTCGTTGTTG
>JAGRLQ010000297.1:0-631 GCA_020441735.1 Nitratireductor sp. | reverse complement strand
TGCGGAAGAACAGGCCGTCATCTTCTGCGGTCGAAAGCGCCGGAGAGGTGGCGGAAGGCGAAACCATGACGACGCCGTTGGGGCGGGCGACGTTCTGCAGGATAGCGCCGGTGACGCCCGAGCAGTCAGCACCCATGATGGCTTTTACGCCATCGGAAGTGACAAGACGTTCCGCAGCCGAGGTTGCGGCGGCAGCATCGACGCAGGTGGAGTCGCCGCGTACGGATTCAACCGCAACGCCATCCAGCAGCTTGCCGGAGTCGGTGACTTCCTTCATGGCCATTTCAGCGGCGCTGCCCATGGCAGGCGTGATCGATTCAATCGGGCCGGTGAAACCGAGCACGATGCCGATCTTCACAGGCGAGTGGCTGGCAGCAAATGCGGAGCCGGCCAGCATGGTTGTGGCGGCGAGCGCCAGTAGCGTTTTCTTCATGTATACCTCCCAAGGTACATTTGACTGCTTACATTGGCGGAGCATTCAGCCCCGTCCTACGGTACTTCCGTGCCAGATCATTATTATCCCTTGGTTCAACGGTCAACGGTTGTTTGTCCGCCGCTGCGGGCTTGGTAAACCGGTAAAGCGGCTTGTGCGCCGGTGCTGGCGGCTTTCAGTAGGGCAGGCCGACATAGT